>NZ_JAQFJH010000001.1:0-300000 GCF_030440025.1 Streptococcus sp. SO2 | reverse complement strand
AATACCTAGACTGGATTTTTGAGGTCATGGGTGCCGATTTTCTAACCAAGTACATTCCAAAGAAAATCAATCTCAAGTATGTCAAAGAAGTGCGGCCAGGTGGCATGATTGCTTCAGCTTATGAACTCAAGGGACTAGAAAGCAAGCATGAGATTATCAGTGATGGCGAGATCAATGCCCAAGCTATGATTACTTGGCAAGAAATAAAAAAGGACTAAAGAGAGATGACATATAAAGGTTATTTAATTGATTTAGACGGGACCATTTACAAAGGGAAAGACCGGATTCCAGCGGGAGAGGCTTTTGTGCATGAATTGCAGAAGCGAGAAATTCCCTATCTCTTTGTAACCAACAATACAACCCGAACTCCAGAGAGTGTTCAAGAGATGTTGGTTCAAAATTTTAATATTGATACGCCTCTATCAACTGTCTACACGGCAACTTTGGCAACCATCGACTATATGAATGACATGGGACTGGAAAAGACAGTCTATGTCATCGGAGAAGCAGGACTCAAGGATGCCATTCAGGCAGCTGGTTATGTCGAAGACAAGGAAAATCCTGCCTATGTGGTAGTTGGACTGGACTGGCAAGTCGACTATGAAAAATTTGCCACAGCAACTCTAGCTATCCAAAAGGGTGCTCACTTTATCGGAACCAACCCTGACCTCAATATCCCGACGGAACGTGGTCTTTTGCCAGGTGCTGGTTCACTAATTACACTTATTGAAGTAGCAACACGAGTAAAACCAGTTTATATTGGGAAACCAAATGCTATCATCATGGACAAGGCGGTTGAGCACTTAGGTTTGAAAAGAGAAGAATTGCTCATGGTTGGAGACAATTACCTGACAGATATCCGAGCAGGGATTGACAATGGTATTCCAACTCTCTTGGTGACAACAGGTTTTACCAAGGCAGAAGAAGTAGCGGACCTGCCAATCGCACCAACTCATGTGGTGTCTAGCCTTGCGGAGTGGAATTTTGATGAGAACTAAACTGACTTTTTGGGGAAGTATGCTTTTTCTCCTTTCCATTTCTATTCTCTTAACCATTTATCTGGCATGGATTTTCTATCCTATGGAGATTCAGTGGCTGAACTTAGCGGATCGAGTCTATCTAAAGCCCGAAACCATTCAGTACAATTTTCATATCTTGATGAATTACCTGACCAATCCCTTTAGTCAGGTCTTAGAGATGCCAGATTTCCGTTCGTCAGCGGCTGGTTTACACCACTTTGCGGTGGTGAAGAATCTCTTCCACTTGGTTCAGCTGGTCACTTTGGTGACACTTCCAAGTTTCTATTTCTTTGTTAAAAAGATTGTCAAAAAAGGCTTTTTAGCACTATATCGTAAAAGTATCTTGACTTTAGTACTATTGCCTCTGATCATTGGGCTTGTAGGAGTGTTGATTGGTTTTGAGCAATTCTTTACTCTGTTCCATCAGATTCTCTTTGTGGGAGACGATACCTGGCTTTTTGATCCAGCAAAGGATCGAGTTATTCTGATTTTACCAGAGACTTTCTTCCTCCATGCCTTTTTACTTTTCTTTGCCTTGTATGAAGGAATGTTTGGTTTCCTTCTTGCTAAAGCTTCAAGGAAAAAGTAGATAAAATTCTGTATTTTTAATAAAAAACGAGAGAAGTTACTCCACTCCCTATATATTGTTAGGTTATCCTAAAGATAAATTTGTAAAACAGGTGATTTTTACAGAAAACAGTCTATTTTCTATGAAAAAATAGGCTTTTTTTCTAAAAATACCTAGTCAAGCGCTTTATTTTTTTGTATAATAGAAATAGCAAGTATAGATTAAAGAAGAGAAAAGCATGATTACACTATTTTTATCACCGAGTTGTACATCATGTCGTAAGGCAAAGGCTTGGTTAGAGACGCATAAAGTGCCCTTTCAAGAGCATAATATTATGACTAGTCCTTTAACAAGAAAAGAATTACAACATATTCTTTCCTTGACCGAAAATGGTACTGATGACATCATTTCAACTCGTTCAAAAATCTTCCAAAAATTAGATATTGATGTAGAGAGTATCTCGGTATCGGAGTTGCTTCAGTTGATTGAGCAATATCCTAGTCTTTTGCGTCGCCCAATTATTATAGATACCAAACGCATGCAGATCGGTTTTAATGAAGATGAGATTCGTGCTTTTCTCCCTCGTAGTTACCGTAAACAAGAATTGAAAGAAGCAACATTGAGAGCTGGTATAGGATAGATGAACAAACAGTATAGTTACCCACTAGATTTGTCGTGGAGCACTGAAGAACTTGCTTCAGTGCTTTCTTTTTTTAATGATGTTGAAGCCGCCTATGAAGATAAGGTAGAAGCTAAAAAACTGCTAGAGTCTTACAAGGAATTTAAGTCAGTCGTTCCGAGCAAAAGTGAAGAAAAGCGCTTAGGTCGCGAATTTGAGACGGCTAGCGGTTATTCCTTCTATCATGCAGTTCAATTAGCAAAAGAAAAAAGAGAAGGGAAGATTTCTCTTGGAAACTAAATTTGAATTTGCCAAACAGATTGTGCAGGACGCTGCTGACTATATTTTGGCTCACATGAAAGAAGATTTGCAGGTTGAGCGCAAGTCTTCACCTACCGACTTGGTGACGCGTTTGGATAAGGAAGTTCAGCAACTCTTGGTTGATCGGATCAAGTCCTCCTATCCTGAGGACTTGATTTGCGCGGAAGAGGGTTGTTTACGTGCTGCAGTCGGTCAAGGTTGTGTTTGGGTGATTGATCCCATTGACGGTACCAATAACTTTGTCGCTCAGCAGGAAGATTTTGCCGTGATGTTGGCTTATTTTGAGGACGGTGTGGGCAAATTTGGTGTCATCTATGATGTCATGAAAGGTGATTGTTACCATGGTGGTGGTGCCTTTCCTCCTTGTCGTAATAATGATCCCTTACCGACTTTTAAAAGGAAACCTCTTCAAGAATTTTTAGTTGCCGGTAACTCAGGTATGTTTGAAACCAATGAGTGGGGTTTGGGTGATTTGGGTCGAGCAGCATTGGGTGTCCGTGTTTACGGCAGTGCGGCCATTAGTTTTGCCAAGGTTTTATCGGGTCGTCTTCTGACTTATATTACCTACTTGCAGCCATGGGATTACGCTGCGGCCAGTATCTTAGGGGAAAGTCTGGGTTATCGCCTTCTTACGGTATCGGGTGATCCCGCTGATTTTAAAACGCGTCAGCCTGTCATGATGGTGCCAATCGAGATGCAAGAAGAGATTCAGTCTTATATCTACGAAAGGAAAGAGAACTAAATGCAATTTCCAGAAGGATTTGTTGAAAAATATGAAGCGATACTAGAAGACGAGGCAAGAGACTTTCTTGCCTCTTTTAAACAGGAAGCAGTATCGGCTTTTCGGGTTAATCCCTTAAAAGAAAGTCAGTTGTCGTTTGCGGATGCTATTCCCCATACACCTTGGGGACACTATGGTAAGGTCTCAGGGAAGTCACCAGAGCACGTGACAGGTCTCGTTTATTCGCAAGAGCCTGCAGCCCAAATGGTGGCCCAGATAGCTCAGCCCCTTCCTGGCATGAAGATCTTGGACTTGGCAGCGGCACCAGGTGGGAAATCCACTCAACTAGCATCCTATATGGTTAATCAAGGAGTCCTTGTTTCCAACGAAATTTCAAGCAAGCGTGCTAAGATTTTAGTGGAAAATATGGAGCGATTTGGAGCCACAAATGTTGTCGTGACCAATGAATCTGCTGACCGCTTAGCCAAGGTTTTTAAAGGTTACTTTGATGTGATTGTCCTTGATGCACCTTGCTCGGGTGAAGGGATGTTTCGTAAGCAGCCCGATGCCATGGATTATTGGAGTACCGATTATCCTAGCCAATGCGCTAGTCTCCAAAGGGAAATTCTAGAAGATGCAGTGACCATGCTTGCTGAAGGTGGTCGTCTGGTTTATTCGACCTGTACTTGGGCACCTGAGGAAAATGAAGAAATCATCCACTGGTTGCTGGATACTTATGAATTTGAACTGCTTCCAGTCGAGCATGTGAACGGTATGGTAGCAGGAATTGATCTTCCTGAAACTGCGCGGATGTATCCTCATCATTTCAAGGGAGAAGGCCAGTTTGTTGCACACTTACAGTTTAAGGGACAAAATCCAGCACCTAAATTCAAAGCTAGCAAGAGCAATCTCAGTCGTGAACAGCTGGACTTGTGGCAAGAATTTGCCCAAAAACACTTACAGGTCAATCTAACTGGTATCTTGCAGACTTTTGGAGATCAGCTCTATCTCTTGCCAGAGATGCTACCTGATCTAGGGAAGCTCAAAATTGCCCGAAATGGGCTCCATCTGGGGACGTTTAAGAAGAAACGATTCGAACCAAGCTTTGCTCTGGGATTAGCCTTGAAACCAAGCCAAGTGAAACAAAGGGTCGAAATCAATGATGAGGACTTTGTAAAATATGTGGCTGGTGAGACTGTTCAATTGTCTGAAGCTCTACCAAATGGATGGTATCAAGTTGTGGTTCAAGGAAACGGATTAGGCTTTGCCAAAGTAACGGGAAATGTTTTGAAAAATTATTATCCAAAAGGGCTCAGATTCAGGTGAAAAAGCTAGTCAAAGAGCCTATTCTATGTTATAGTGGAAGTATGAGTTTTTTCTGATAGTCTTTCATTATTACTTATATTATACGATGGAATTTCCCGCTCCGAAGAATGTCTAGATAAAATAAAGCGGGACAATCATTGATGATAATTGGATGATCAGGACAAACGGAAGAAATCAGAACATTTATCATTATGTTCAAGGAGAATAACAGTGAAAAAAAGAAAAAAGCTTGTCATGTCTCTTGCAGCTCTTTTGATGGCAGGTTCTCTAGCAGGATGTGCTAGCTGGATTGATCGTGGAGAATCCATGACAGCCGTTGGTTCAACAGCTCTTCAGCCTCTTGTCGAAGCGGCAGCAGATGAATTTGGTTCTAGAAACATCGGAAAAACAGTCAATGTTCAAGGCGGTGGATCGGGTACAGGACTATCCCAAGTCCAGTCTGGAGCAGTAGACATCGGGAACTCTGACGTCTTTGCAGAGGAAAAAGATGGAATCGATGCTTCAGCTCTAGTAGACCACAAGGTTGCAGTGGCTGGTCTTGCTGTGATTGTAAACAAGGAAGTGGATGTTGAAAATCTCACAACCGAGCAACTTCGCAAAATCTTTACAGGTGAAGTTACCAACTGGAAAGAAGTTGGGGGCAAAGACCTGGCCATTTCAATCATCAACCGAGCAGCAAGTTCTGGTTCACGAGCGACGTTTGATACGGTGGTTATGAATGGTCAATCTGCTATGCAGAGCCAAGAGCAGGATTCTAACGGGATGGTCAAGTCGATTGTATCCCAAACGCCTGGAGCCATTTCTTACCTAGCCTTTGCCTATGTAGATGACTCCGTGAAAAGCATGAAACTGAATGGGTATGAGCCTACGTCTGAGAATGTAACGACCAACAACTGGCCTTTGTGGTCTTATGAACATATGTACACACTTGGTCAGCCAAATGAGTTAGCTGCTGAATTCCTGAATTTCGTCCTCTCAGATGAAGCCCAAAATGGAATTGTTAAGGGAATGGGCTATATCTCTATCAATGAAATGAAAGTCCAAAAGGATGCTTCAGGTACCGTTACAGCAGTAGAAGGAGGTCAATAATGAATCAAGAAGAATTATCTAAAAAATTACTCTCTCCTTCAAAGAACTCTCGCCTTGAGAAGTTTGGTAAAGGTTTGACCTTCACTTGCCTTTCTTTGATTGTTATCATTGTGGCGATGATTTTGATTTTTGTAGCCCAAAAAGGCTTGTCGACCTTCTTTGTCAATGGAGTGAACATCTTTGATTTCCTCTTTGGACAAACTTGGAATCCTTCAGGGAAACAATTTGGTGCTCTTCCGATGATTTTGGGTTCCTTTATTGTGACGATTTTATCAGCTCTTATCGCAACACCCTTTGCTATTGGTGCTGCAGTATTTATGACAGAAGTATCACCAAAGGGTGCAAAGATTTTGCAACCGGCCATCGAACTTCTTGTCGGTATTCCTTCAGTCGTCTATGGATTTATCGGTTTGCAAGTTGTGGTGCCTTTTGTTCGTAGCGTCTTTGGTGGAACTGGTTTTGGGATCTTGTCAGGGATTTTCGTTCTCTTTGTCATGATCCTACCAACTGTAACCTTTATGACAACAGACAGCTTGCGTGCTGTTCCTCGTCATTACCGTGAAGCCAGTTTGGCTATGGGAGCTACTCGTTGGCAAACCATCTGGCGTGTGACCTTGAAAGCAGCACGTTCAGGTATTTTCACTGCAGTGGTCTTTGGGATGGCGCGTGCCTTCGGTGAAGCCCTTGCTATTCAGATGGTTGTCGGAAACTCAGCAGTTATCCCAACATCTCTAACAACACCAGCTGCGACCTTGACTTCTGTTTTGACTATGGGTATCGGAAATACCGTCATGGGAACGGTGGATAATAACGTTCTCTGGTCACTGGCCTTAGTCTTGCTCTTGATGAGTTTGGCCTTTAACAGTGTGATTAAATTGATTACGAAAGAAAGAGGAAAGAAAAACTATGCACGCTAAGAAATTAGATAAACTTGCAACAGCTGTCCTCTATACCATCGCGGGTATCATCGTGACCATTTTGGCATCTTTGATTCTCTATATCTTGGTGAGAGGGTTACCGCATATCTCTTGGTCCTTCTTGACTGGGAAGTCTTCCTCTTATCAAGCAGGTGGGGGTATCGGGATTCAGCTCTACAATTCCTTCTTCCTTCTGGTCATTACCTTGATCATTTCTGTTCCGCTATCTATGGGAGCTGGTGTATTCCTCGCTGAGTATGCCAAAAAAGGGCCTGTGACCAATTTTATTCGTACCTGTATTGAGATTTTGTCTTCTCTACCATCAGTCGTTGTGGGTCTCTTTGGTTACTTGATCTTTGTAGTCCAGTTTGAGTATGGATTTTCAATCATTTCAGGTGCCTTGGCCTTGACGGTCTTTAACCTGCCTCAGATGACTCGAAATGTTGAGGACAGTTTAAAACATGTTCACCATACACAACGTGAGGCTGGTTTGGCCCTCGGAATTTCTCGTTGGGAGACTGTGGTCCATGTCGTCATTCCAGAAGCCCTTCCAGGTATCGTAACGGGTGTTGTCCTGGCATCTGGCCGTATCTTTGGTGAGGCTGCCGCTCTTATCTATACGGCAGGACAATCCGCTCCAGCCCTTGACTGGTCTAACTGGAATATCCTCAGTGTTACCAGTCCTATCTCAATCTTCCGTCAAGCAGAAACCTTGGCTGTCCACATCTGGAAGGTCAACAGTGAAGGAACCATTCCTGATGCTACCATTGTATCTGCTGGTTCTGCCGCTGTGCTCCTCATCTTTATCTTGATTTTTAACTTTGGAGCACGCAAACTCGGAAGCTATTTACACAAGAAATTAACCGCTGCCTAAAGGAGAAGCCATGTCAAAATATAACTGGGATGAAAAGCATATCATCACCTTCCCTGAAGAAAAAGTGGCCCTCTCTACCAAGGATTTACATGTTTACTACGGTAAAAATGAATCCATCAAGGGCATCGATATGCAATTTGAAAAAAATAAAATTACAGCCTTGATTGGTCCGTCTGGATCAGGGAAATCTACCTATCTTCGCAGTCTCAATCGGATGAATGATACCATTGATATTGCCAAGGTAACAGGCCAAATCCTCTACCGAGGGATTGACGTCAACCGTCCAGAAATCAATGTCTATGAGATGCGCAAGCATATCGGAATGGTTTTTCAACGTCCAAATCCATTTGCTAAGTCTATTTACCGCAACATCACATTTGCTCATGAACGTGCAGGTGTTAAGGACAAGAAAGTACTTGATGAAATTGTCGAAACCTCTCTAAGACAGGCTGCCCTTTGGGATCAGGTCAAAGACGACCTCCACAAATCAGCCTTGATGCTTTCTGGAGGTCAGCAACAACGTCTCTGTATCGCTCGCGCTATCTCTGTTAAGCCAGATATCCTCTTGATGGATGAGCCTGCTTCAGCCTTGGATCCGATTGCGACAGCCCAGCTGGAAGAAACCATGTTGGAATTGAAGAAGGACTTTACCATCATCATCGTTACCCACAGTATGCAACAGGCTGCGCGTGCGAGTGACTACACAGGATTTTTCTACTTGGGTGATTTGATTGAGTACGATAAGACCTCCAATATTTTCCAGAATGCTAAGTTACAGTCAACCAATGACTATGTAACGGGACACTTTGGTTAGAAAGGAAACGGTATGTCAGAAGCGATTTTACAGGTGTCAGACCTGTCCGTTTATTACAATAAAAAGAAGGCCTTGAATAGTGTTTCCCTTTCTTTCCAACCTAAGGAAATAACGGCCTTGATTGGTCCTTCTGGATCAGGAAAGTCTACCCTGCTCAAAGCTATCAACCGCATGGGCGATCTAAATCCTGAAGTGACAACAACAGGATCAGTAGTCTATAATGGTCACAATATATACAGCCCCCGCACCGATACGGTTGAATTGCGTAAGGAAATCGGTATGGTCTTTCAACAGCCCAATCCCTTCCCTATGTCTATCTACGAAAATGTTGTCTATGGGCTGCGTATCAATGGAGTTAAGGACAAGCAAGTTCTAGATGAAGCAGTAGAAAAGGCCTTGCAACGTGCTTCTATCTGGGATGAAGTAAAGGATCGTTTGCATGATTCAGCCATTGGTCTCTCAGGTGGACAACAACAACGTGTTTGTGTTGCTCGTGTCTTAGCAACCAGTCCGAAAATTATCCTCTTAGATGAACCAACTTCAGCTTTGGATCCTATTTCTGCAGGTAAGATTGAGGAAACCTTGTATGGTCTGAAAGATAAATACACCATGCTCTTGGTAACGCGTTCGATGCAACAGGCCTCACGTATCTCTGATAAAACAGGATTTTTCCTAGATGGGGATTTGATCGAGTTTAACGATACGAAGAAGATGTTCCTAGACCCACAAAACAAGGAAACAGAAGATTATATTACAGGAAAATTTGGATAAGGAGTTGAATGATGTTACGATCTCAATTTGAAGAAGATTTGGAGAAATTGCACAACCAGTTCTATGCTATGGGACAAGAAGTGCTCTCGCAGATCAATCGTACAGTGCGTGCCTTTGTTACGCATGACCGTGATTTGGCAAAAGAAGTCATCGAAGACGATGCAGAAGTAAATGAATATGAAGTGAAGTTGGAAAAGAAATCATTTGAAATGATTGCCCTCCAACAACCTGTTTCGCAAGACCTTCGTACCGTCTTGACCGTTCTCAAGGCAGTGTCAGACGTGGAACGCATGGGAGATCATGCTGTGTCTATCGCTGAGGCGACTATTCGTATGAAGGGGGAGCAACGTATCCCTTCTGTTGAAGAAGAAATCAAAAAGATGGGACGCGACGTGAAAAACTTCGTCGAAGCAGCTCTAGATCTTTATCTCAACGGGTCTGTGGATCAAGCCTACGAAGTAGCAACGATGGACGAAAAAATCAACCATTACTTTGACAGCATTCGTGAATTGGCTACAGAAGAAATCAAGAAAAATCCTGAAGCCATTGTTACAGGACGCGATTACTTCCAGGTTATTTCCTTCTTGGAACGTATTGGAGACTACGCAAAAAATATCTGTGAATGGGTTGTTTACTTTGAAACAGGTAAGATTGTCGAACTATAAGAAACGGTTTAAATATACAGAAATAAGGCTGGTTAGAATAAATCAGTCTTCTTTTTTTATGAAAAGAATTGTTTTACAATCAAAATCTCTAAAAAGGTTGACAACTATTTTTAAAAGAGTTATAATTATTCAGAATTAACAGAAAGGTCGTTTATTTATGAAATTCAAGAAATGGATATTAGTTGTGTGTAGCATGCTTGCCAGTGTGGTTCTAGTAGCTTGCCAGTCAGGTACGGATAGTTCCCAGTCTGCTGTGGACGCTATCAAACAAAAAGGAAAGCTAGTCGTTGCGACCAGCCCAGACTATGCGCCGTTTGAATTCCAATCCTTGGTAGATGGTAAAAACCAAGTGGTTGGTGCAGATATTGATATGGCTCAAGCAATTGCAGACGAGCTTGGGGTTAAACTTGAAATCTCTAGCATGAGTTTTGACAATGTCTTGACCAGTCTTCAAACTGGAAAGGCTGACTTGGCCATTGCAGGAATTAGTGCTACAGATGAGAGAAAGGAAGTCTTTGACTTTTCAATCCCTTACTATGAAAATAAGATGAGTTTCTTGGTTAGAAAAGCTGATTTAGACAAATACAAGGATCTTACAAGCCTCGCAAGTGCCAATATCGCAGCTCAAAAGGGAACTGTGCCAGAAACCATGGTCAAGGAACAATTGCCAAATGCCCAGTTGACATCCTTGACCAATATGGGGGAAGCAGTCAATGAATTGCAGGCTGGAAAAGTGGATGCTGTTCATATGGATGAACCAGTTGCTCTTAGCTACGCAGGTAAAAACTCAGACCTTGTCGTTGCATCTGTTAACTTGACAATGAAAGATGGCGAAGCCAATGCCGTTGCTATTAAGAAGAATCAATCAGACTTGAAAGCAGTAGTCGATAAGGTTATCCAAAAACTGAAAGACGACGGAACCTATCAAAACTATCTTGAAAAGGCAGCGAAACTAACAGAAGTTGAACAATAAGAAAAAGCAGAGTTGGACTTTAATCCAATTCTGCTTTTATGTATTCTAATAGCTCTTCTAGATTTTCAAGAGTGACTTTGGCAAACTGATAAGGGCAAGCATCCAAATAAGCCTTCTCAAAAAAGTCTAGTTTGAGTGAGCTGTGTTTCAAACTGGCAATCTTAGGATAGTGCCTCAAATCAAGCAAAAGACCATCGTGTAGAGGGTAGTGGGGCAAGGGACAGGTGTTTTCTTTAAGCACTTTCTTTATCCGAGCTTGATAGTTCTCTTGAAGGCTCAATCGAGTCAGTCGATTTTTTTCAAATAACTGGCTATCGATGTAAAGAGAAAGAGCCTTTTGCATGATGAGATTGCTGTCATAGTCCAGGATATTTTTGTAGGAAACAAAGGCCTCTTTTAGGGTATTTGGGAGAATGAGAGCGGTAATACGAAGGGCTGGAAAGAGACTTGTTGAGAAGGACTTGATATAAATGACCCGATCTTCAGTATCCAGATAGTGGAAGGTTTGGCCCTTTCTAGGATCTAGATCCCCTAAATAGTCATCCTCGACGATGTAAACACCATACTGGTTTGCTAGATCCAGAATGGCCCTTTTTTCCTGATCAGAATAGGAATGGCCAAGAGGATAGTGGAAGCGAGGAATGGTATAGAAAAACTTGATTTTCCCAGATTTGAACTGTTCTTCCAGTTCTTCAAGGTCAATGCCATCAATACGGCGTTCAATGGTCTGGTAGGCTAATCCTTGAGCGACCAAGAGACGGTTCATCCGATGGTAAGTCGGCTGTTCAACTAGAATCTCCGCTCCCTTGCTCGGGAAGTCAATCTGAGAAAGGATAAAAAGAGCTTGCTGGGTACCAGATGTTAGAACCAGTTGATCGGGTTTGCAGTAGAGGGCTTGGTCAAAGAGGAGTTGATGGACAGATTGTCTGAGTTCCTCAAGGCCTTCTTGGTTGTCATAGTAGTTGAAGAGGTAGTTTTCTCGGCCTATCAGGGTTTCATTGACACAGAGTCGGAAGTCGTCATAGGCACTGGCATGTTCGTCAGTGACTTCGATTTCCAAGTCCTGATGCTGTCCTTGCTCCAGAACATAGTAGCCACTTTGGGGTTTGGCATAGAGGTATTGTTCATGGCGTAATTCCAGTAGGGCTCGTTGGATAGTGTCCTTGCTACAGTGGAAGTCTTGGCTCAATTGACGGATGGAGGGAAGCCGGCTACCTGTTGGAAATTTTCCTGATTCGATCCCCTTTTTTAGAAAGGAAACGACTGCTTGGTATTTACTTTCTTTCTTCATTCCAGACCTCCGTTGATTTTGTTACATTGTACCTTTTTTTTGCCTCCTTTGCAATGGGAAAAGCATTTCTCCCTTTCACAACTAGGAGCAAATGTGGTATACTTAGAAAGTATAATGATTCATTGAAAAGAAGATAAGAAAGAGAATGGATAGAAAAGTGCAGGAACCGGTTAAATTATTTCAATACAATACTCTAGGTGCCCTAATGGCTGGTCTCTATGGTGGAACCATGACAGTAGGAGAATTGCTGGAACATGGTGACCTCGGCTTGGGAACTTTGGATTCGATTGACGGGGAGTTGATTGTCCTTGATGGCAAGGCTTATCAAGCTAAGGGGTCTGGTCAAACGCCTGAAATCGTCGAAGTGGCGGCGGATGCCCTTATTCCCTATGCAGCAGTGGTTCCTCATCAGGCAGAAGTGATTTTTCGTCAGCGCTTTGAGATGACAGATAAGGAATTGGAAAAGCGAATTGAGTCCTACTATGATGGAGAAAATCTTTTTCGCTCCATCAAGATTCATGGCGAATTTTCACAAATGCATGTGCGGATGATTCCCAAATCCACACCTGATACCAAGTTTGCTGAGGTTGCTACCCATCAGCCTGAATATAGACGTGAAAATGTATCGGGAACCATCGTTGGATTTTGGACACCGGAGATTTTCCATGGGGTGAGTGTTGCAGGCTACCATTTGCATTTTATCTCAGATGATTTGACTTTTGGTGGACACGTGATGGACTTTGTTATCAAAGAAGGAATGATCGAGGTTGGGGCAGTCGACCAGTTGGACCAACGTTTTCCAGTCCAAGATCGCCAGTATTTATTTGCCAAATTTAACGTTGACGAGATGAAGAAAGACATTGATAAGTCAGAATAGGAGAAAAAGATGACAGTACATATTATCCTCACCATGGTTGCTTTGGTTCTCATTCTAGTAAGTGGAACTTGGTATGCCAAAAAACGGTTTAAAATCTCTCTTGCAGTGATGGGCTTGGGAGCAATCGCATTTTTTGTTTCTTCTCAAGTGTTAGAGAAGATGGTTCACCTTCTGGTACTTCATCCGCAAAAAGATGGAACCATTCCGCTCATGCAGGAGCACCCTTTTTTATACGTCCTTTATGGAATCGCCATGGCGGCCCTCTTTGAGGAAACGGCTCGTCTTGTCTTTTTTAAATGGTTGGAGAAAAAGAGAAGGCTAGAAGATCGAGATGCTTTGGCTTATGGTTTGGGACATGGGGGCTTGGAGATGCTCTATCTCGGAATGGGAAGCTTGATCAGTTTGTTGATTCTCTTTTCACTCATTCAGTCTTCAAATACTGATGTAGCCAATCTCCTTCCAAAGACTACACTCGAAACGGTTCAGTCTCTTTCTGTATGGCAGGTTTATTTACTAGGAGTTGAACGTGTGCTTGCTCTGGTTCTACAAATTGGTCTTTCCATCTGGGTCTATCAAAGTGTCCGTCAAAAGAAATGGATCTACCTCCTTGCTGCCTATGGTTTGCATGCCTTGTTTGACTTGGCTCCAGCCTTATCTCAAGTGGGATGGATTGCAAATCCGCTTCTAGTTGAGTTTATTCTTCTCGTAGAACTTCTAGCCTTTATCTGGCTGACAAAATCTACATTTTGGAAAAAATCATAAAAAGAGGGGTGACCTCTTTTTTTATGTAAAGATAAAACAAGCTCTTTTTATGGTCGTCAAATGTCTCTAAAAATGGTATAATGGAATGAATTT
Organism: Streptococcus sp. SO2; assembly: GCF_030440025.1. Next base: position 286,300 of record NZ_JAQFJH010000001.1, on the reverse strand, counting down.
TGAAAAAGGAAGAGTGACATGTCAGTAAAAGAAAAAATGCTTGAAATCCTAGAAGGAATCGATATTCGTTTTAAGGAACCCTTGAAGACCTATACCTATACAAAGGTAGGAGGTCGAGCGGATTATCTAGTTTTGCCACGCAATCGCTATGAGATGGCCCGTGTCGTCCAATTTGCCAATCAAGAGAATATTCCCTGGATGGTGCTAGGAAATGCCAGCAATATCATCGTTCGTGAAGGTGGAATCCGTGGTTTTGTCATCTTATGCGATAAGCTTAATAACGTTTCGGTTGATGGCTATACCATCGAAGCAGAAGCTGGAGCGAACTTGATCGAAACGACACGTATTGCCCTCCGTCATAGTTTGACTGGTTTTGAGTTTGCTTGTGGGATTCCTGGAAGCATCGGTGGAGCTGTCTTTATGAATGCGGGTGCCTATGGAGGAGAGATTGCTCATATCTTGCAGTCTTGTCAAGTTTTGACCAAGGAAGGGGAAATCGAGACCTTGTCAGTCAAGGACTTGGCTTTTGGTTACCGTCATTCAGCTATTCAGGATTCTGGGGCTGTTGTTTTGTCAGCTAAATTTGCTCTAGCTCCAGGGAATCATCAGGTTATCAAGCAAGAAATGAACCGCTTGACGCACCTACGTGAACTCAAACAACCTCTAGAATACCCATCATGTGGGTCAGTCTTTAAGCGTCCAGTTGGGCATTTTGCAGGACAGTTGATTTCAGAGGCTGGCTTGAAAGGCTATCGTATCGGTGGTGTGGAAGTATCTGAAAAGCATGCCGGTTTCATGATCAATGTTGCTGACGGAACGGCCAAAGACTACGAAGACTTAATCCAATCTGTTATCGAAAAAGTCAAGAAACACTCAGGTGTCACCCTTGAGAGAGAAGTCCGAATTTTGGGCGAGAAGGAATAAGGTTGGGGTAGAAAAGTTGCTGCTATAACCATTGTAAAGGGGGTGAAAGCCTATCGTGAGTGAAGATGTATGTAGGCAGTTCAATCTCCTACACGAGGTAGTAGCGGCCTGACAGAGCCCTGATCTGTTAATTTATGAAAAAGAAGGAATTTATGACAATTGAAAAAACCAATTATTGAATTCAAAAACGTCTCTAAAGTTTTTGAAGACAGCAACACCAAGGTTCTCAAAGATATTAACTTTGAGTTGGAAGAAGGGAAATTTTACACTCTTTTGGGCGCATCTGGTTCAGGAAAGTCAACCATCCTAAACATCATTGCAGGTTTACTGGATGCGACAACAGGGGATATTTTACTGGATGGGGTGCGGATCAATGATATCCCAACTAATAAACGAGATGTCCATACGGTTTTCCAATCCTATGCCTTGTTTCCACATATGAATGTGTTTGAAAATGTTGCCTTTCCACTCCGCTTGCGTAAAGTCGACAAGAAAGAAGTCGAACAACGCGTAGCGGAAGTTCTCAAGATGGTTCAGTTGGAAGGTTACGAGAAGCGTTCCATTCGTAAACTCTCTGGAGGACAACGTCAGCGTGTGGCCATTGCCCGTGCCATTATCAACCAGCCCCGTGTGGTTTTGTTGGATGAGCCTTTGTCAGCGCTGGACTTGAAATTGCGAACAGACATGCAGTATGAACTGCGTGAATTGCAACAACGATTGGGGATTACCTTTGTCTTTGTCACTCACGATCAGGAAGAAGCTCTTGCTATGAGTGACTGGATTTTCGTTATGAATGATGGCGAGATTGTTCAGTCTGGAACGCCTGTAGACATCTATGATGAGCCGATCAACCACTTTGTTGCTACCTTTATCGGTGAGTCAAATATCTTGCCAGGAACCATGATTGAAGACTACTTGGTCGAGTTTAACGGCAAACGCTTTGAAGCGGTTGATGGAGGGATGAAGCCAAATGAGCCTGTTGAGGTTGTCATTCGTCCAGAGGACTTGCGCATCACCCTTCCTGAAGAAGGCAAGCTCCAAGTCAAGGTGGATACCCAGCTCTTCCGTGGGGTTCACTATGAGATTATCGCCTATGACGAACTCGGAAACGAATGGATGATTCACTCGACCCGTAAGGCAATCGTTGGCGAGGAAATCGGTCTGGACTTTGAACCAGAAGATATCCACATCATGCGTCTCAACGAAACCGAAGAAGAGTTCGATGCTCGTATCGAGGAGTACGTAGAAATCGAAGAGCAAGAAGCAGGTCTGATTAACGCGATCGAGGAGGAAAGAGATGAAGAAAACAACCTCTAAACTCTTTGTAGTGCCCTACATGCTTTGGATTGCCCTCTTTGTCCTCGCACCCTTGGTCTTGATTTTTGGACAATCCTTTTTCAACATTGAAGGGCAGTTTAGTTTAGAAAATTATAAATCTTACTTTGCGTCACAAAACTTGACCTACCTCAAAATGAGCTTCAACTCTGTGCTTTATGCAGGGATTGTAACCTTGGTAACACTGCTCATCAGCTATCCAACCGCCCTCTTTTTGACCCGTCTCAAGCACCGTCAACTCTGGCTCATGCTGATTATCTTGCCAACCTGGATTAATTTGCTCCTCAAGGCCTATGCCTTTATCGGAATTTTTGGTCAGAATGGCTCTATTAACCAATTTTTGGAATTCATCGGAATCGGTTCGCAGCAGTTGCTCTTTACGGATTTCTCCTTCATCTTTGTCGCAAGCTACATCGAGCTTCCCTTTATGATTTTGCCGATTTTCAATGTCTTGGATGATATGGACAACAATCTTATCAATGCCAGCTATGACCTCGGTGCGACCAAGTGGGAGACCTTCCGCCATGTTATCTTCCCCCTTTCTATGAACGGGGTGAGAAGTGGGGTTCAGTCTGTCTTTATCCCTAGTTTGAGTCTCTTCATGCTGACACGTTTGATTGGTGGGAACCGCGTTATCACGCTGGGAACGGCTATTGAGCAGAACTTCCTGACCAATGACAACTACGGTATGGGTTCTACCATCGGGGTTATCCTTATCCTGACCATGTTCATCACCATGTGGGTGACCAAGGAAAGGAGAGAACGATGAAAAAATTTGCCAATCTCTACCTAGCCTTTGTCTTTATCATCCTTTATTTGCCAATTTTTTACCTGATTGGCTATGCATTTAATGCTGGCGATGATATGAACAGCTTTACAGGATTTAGTCTGAGTCATTTTAAAACTATGTTTGGTGATGGTCGCCTCATGTTGATCCTCACCCAGACCTTTTTCTTGGCCTTTTTATCAGCCTTGATTGCGACCATTATCGGGACTTTCGGTGCTATCTATATCTACCAGTCTCGTAAGAAATACCAAGAAGCCTTTTTATCACTCAATAATATCCTCATGGTTGCGCCTGACGTTATGATTGGTGCCAGCTTCTTGATTCTCTTTACCCAGCTTAAGTTTTCACTTGGCTTTTTGACGGTTCTATCTAGTCACGTGGCCTTTTCCATCCCTATCGTGGTCTTGATGGTCTTGCCTCGTCTCAAGGAGATGAATGATGACATGATTCATGCGGCCTATGACTTGGGTGCCAGCCAGTTTCAGATGTTCAAGGAAATCATGCTACCGTACCTGACACCGTCTATCATTGCAGGTTATTTCATGGCCTTCACCTATTCGCTAGATGACTTTGCCGTGACCTTCTTTGTAACAGGAAATGGCTTTTCAACTCTGTCCGTTGAGATCTACTCTCGTGCTCGTAAGGGAATTTCGCTAGAAATCAATGCCCTCTCTGCCCTTGTCTTTCTCTTTAGTATTATCCTAGTTGTTGGATATTACTTTATCTCACGTGAGAAGGAGGAGCAAGCATGAAAAAACTCTATTCATTTTTAGCAGGAATTGCAGCAATTATCCTTGTCTTGTGGGGGATTGCGACTCATCTAGACAGTAAAATCAATAGCCGAGACAGTCAGAAATTGGTTATCTACAACTGGGGGGACTATATCGATCCAGAACTCTTGGAGAAATTCACAGAAGAAACAGGAATCCAAGTACAGTACGAGACCTTTGACTCCAACGAGGCCATGTATACCAAGATCAAGCAGGGTGGAACAACCTATGATATTGCCATCCCGAGTGAGTACATGATCAATAAGATGAAGGACGAAGACCTCTTGGTTCCGCTTGATTATTCAAAAATTGAAGGAATCGAAAATATCGGACCTGAGTTCCTCAACCAGTCTTTTGACCCGGGCAACAAATTCTCCATCCCGTACTTCTGGGGAACCTTGGGAATTGTCTACAATGAAACCATGGTAGAGGAGGCACCTGAGCATTGGGATGACCTCTGGAAACCAGAATACAAGGATTCCATCATGCTCTTTGATGGGGCGCGTGAGGTGCTGGGACTCGGGCTTAACTCGCTCGGTTACAGCCTTAATTCCAAGGATCCTCAGCAGCTGGAAGAGACAGTAGATAAGCTCTACAAACTGACTCCAAATATCAAGGCCATTGTGGCAGACGAGATGAAGGGTTACATGATTCAGAATAATGCTGCCATTGGTGTGACCTTCTCTGGGGAAGCCAGCCAGATGTTGGAGAAAAATCCTAACCTCAAGTATGTCGTTCCGACTGAGGCCAGCAACCTTTGGTTTGATAACATGGTCATTCCAAAAACCGTGAAAAACCAAGATGCAGCCTATGCCTTTATCAACTTTATGTTGAAACCCGAAAATGCTCTGAAAAATGCGGAGTATGTAGGTTACTCAACACCCAACCTACCAGCTAAGGAAATGCTCCCAGAGGAGACTCGTGAGGACAAATCCTTCTATCCAGACGATGATACCATGAAACACCTAGAAGTTTATGAGAAGTTTGACCATAAATGGACAGGAAAATACAGTGACCTCTTCCTACAGTTTAAAATGTACCGGAAGTAGGAGTTATCAGTTATGAAACGAATCAGTAAAGCTGGTTCGTTTTTTATATAGAAGGCAATTTTTGTAACTGTATGTTTTTCTATGATAGTTGCTGTGTTTAGTAATATGAAAATTGAGGATAAAAATAGTGATAAGTGAAATAACGGCGCATTTGTTTCAAGATTTTTTTATTTGTTGAATTCTACCTCCTTCATTAAAATTGCTTCATTAAAATTTTTAAAATTGACTACTAGCTACATATGCTTTTACCTCCTTTTATGCTATAATATTCTCAATAGAATATTTAATCTCCAAATAAATATTTCTTATGGAATAATTCCGTTTTATACCGTTTAGAATATTTAAGAGTATACAATGTTTAATAATGATTTTTTTGGAGATCGTCTGAAGGAACTGAGAAAGATCAAGAAGTTAACTCAGGTACAAATTTCTGAGATGATTGGTGTATAACAAGGTGCTTATTTTCGTTGGGAGAATGGAACTTTAGAGCCTAATTTAGACGCCATTGTCAAATTAGCAAAATTATTTGATACCACGACAGATTATTTACTAGGAAAAACGATTTACAGTACTCTAGATGGTATTTCTCATCCAATCACTAGAATTGATATGAAGAAGTTAAAAGAGTTTAATAAAACGGAACTTAATGATTTAAAATTTGCGCTTGTTATGAATGGAATAAAAAATATTTCACTGTATTTGACTATATGGATGAGCTAGTTTCTGAATATAATTTAGACAAAGAAGAGCAAGGAATATTGCTGCCTCTCTTTAAAGAGATTTATGATTATTTTAATGTAGATTAATGGTTTATAAGATTAAGTCTTAATAGATAGAGAATAGTATATTCTTGTTGAGTGATTCTATTTTATGAAGGTTGTTTGTAGTTGAAGGGGGAAATAGATGGACTCTAAAATTGATACAGCTTGGAACTTGTTTCTGGAAGGAAAATTATCAGAAGCTAAAAAGTTAGTTGAACAAGATTTTTCCATTGATACCTGTACAGATTTTAGTCTTTTAAATTTGATGGGATATTTATTGTTAGCAGAAAAAGACTATGTCTCATGTACCCATATCTTTGAGAAATACATTTTATTGGCTCAGCAAAATGAAGATAAAGAAAATGAACACATTGGCCTACATCAATTAGCTATGATCTACAGAGATCAGGGGGATTTTCATAAGGCTTTAAAACTTATTGAAGATGAAGAGAAGATAGTTGAAGAGCATTTTCCAAATGATAATCTAAAGAAAGCTGTGAATAACTATGAACAGGGCTATGTGAGATTTAAATTAAACAATCTTGATGAGGCTCTTACATTCATGAATCTGTCATTGGAACAATCTTTAGAGACTGATGATGTAATTTCTCAAGCTTGTGGCTATAGAGGGTTAGGTGAAATCTATTTAGCTTTGGAAGATACGGAATTATCCAATACACATTTCAAACGAGCTATAGAACTTTTCGAAAGTGTTGGAGAATTTGAAGGGATAAAGGAAATTGAGGAATTGATTAATGAATGATTTTAGATTTAGATTTTGTTATTAGTTTGCTTTATCTTAAAGAATGTAGATATGCAATTGACAGTCTAGATAATATTAAAGCGAGAGAGTAATATGTTATTTTGGATTTGTTTAATATCAACAATTATATTGGCTAATTTTGTTCTCCTGAAAGAGTAATTAAAGATACAGGGAATTGATTTGATTCAAGGGAGACGATTCCCAGTTGACGCAGAACCCAAAAAACGATATAATAAAAAAGTTGAGAATTGATTTTCAGTTATCTTAGTCCAGAGAAATGGCGGTGCTGCAAGCCATCTAAGCTAGGAAGTCATGCTACTCAATCAGACAATTGCATAAGAATAAGAGAATGACAAGTTCATTGAATGAAGGTGGTACCGCGGTTTTTCGCCCTTCGTGATATGGACTTGTCTTTTGATTTTTGGAGGTGTTTATGAAGACATTTCTCGTGAAACAAAAGTTTCGTCTTGGGGGCGAACGCTTCGATATCAAGGATGATAGAGGAGTAGTGAACTATCAGGTGGAGGGATCTTTCTTCCAAATTCCTAAGACCTTTACCATCTATGACGCCTATGGTGAGCAGGTCAGTGAAATCAGTAAAGAATTTTTCACCTTGCTTCCTCGCTTTACTATTCAGCTACGAAACGGTTCCAATTTCGTTATTCGTAAGAAGTTGACCTTCTGGCGAGATAAGTATGAGTTTGATAATCTGGGACTTCGTATCGAAGGCAATATTTGGGATTTAAATTTCAAATTGTTGGATGACCGTGATCAGCTTGTCGCCGAGATTCGGAAAGAGATTTTCCATTTGACCTCAACTTACACCGTAACCGTCTATGAAGACTCTTATGCAGACCTGGTTATTTCCCTTTGTGTCGCGATTGACTATGTGGAGATGCTGGAAAGCCAATCAAATTAAACAAGTAATAAGGAGATTTTATGAAACAACTATCTAGTGCTCAAGTTCGCCAAATGTGGCTTGATTTCTGGGCAAGCAAAGGTCACTCTGTAGAACCATCAGTCAGCTTGGTTCCAGTAAACGACCCAACTCTTTTGTGGATCAACTCTGGGGTAGCAACCCTTAAGAAATACTTTGACGGAACCATTATCCCTGAAAACCCACGTATTACCAATGCGCAAAAAGCCATCCGTACTAACGACATCGAAAACGTAGGGAAGACTGCGCGTCACCATACCATGTTTGAAATGTTGGGGAACTTCTCTATCGGGGATTACTTCCGTGACGAAGCTATCACTTGGGCTTATGAGCTTTTGACAAGCCCAGAATGGTTTGATTTTCCAGCTGATAAACTGTACATGACCTACTATCCAGACGATAAAGATTCTTACAACCGCTGGATTGAAGTAGGAGTGGATCCAAGCCACTTGATCCCAATCGAAGACAACTTCTGGGAAATCGGTGCGGGGCCTTCTGGACCTGATACAGAAATCTTCTTTGACCGTGGAGAAGCATTTGACCCAGAAAATATCGGTCTTCGCCTGCTTGCAGAGGATATCGAAAACGACCGTTATATCGAAATCTGGAACATCGTTTTGTCACAATTTAACGCAGACCCTGCTGTTCCTCGTAGCGAGTACAAGGAATTGCCACACAAGAACATTGATACGGGTGCTGGTTTGGAGCGTTTGGTGGCAGTTATCCAAGGGGCTAAGACAAACTTTGAAACAGACCTCTTCATGCCGATTATCCGTGAAGTTGAGAAATTGTCAGGTAAGGTCTACGACCAAGATGGCGATAACATGAGCTTTAAGGTCATTGCGGACCATATTCGTTCTCTTTCATTTGCCATCGGTGATGGTGCCCTTCCAGGAAATGAAGGTCGTGGTTATGTTCTTCGTCGTTTGCTCCGTCGTGCTTCTATGCACGGTCAAAAATTGGGCATCAACGAGCCTTTTCTTTACAAACTCGTTCCAACTGTTGGAAAAATCATGGAAAGCTACTACCCAGAAGTGCTTGAAAAACGTGACTTTATCGAGAAAATTGTGAAGAGCGAAGAAGAGTCATTTGCCCGTACCCTTCATTCAGGTCAACACTTTGCAGAAACCATTGTAGCTGATTTGAAAGCGAAAGGTCAAAACGTTATCGCGGGGCAAGATGTCTTCAAACTCTACGACACTTACGGATTCCCAGTGGAATTGACAGAAGAAATCGCTGAAGAAGCTGGGATGACTGTCGATCGTGAAGGTTTTGAAGCAGCCATGAAAGAACAGCAAGAACGTGCGCGTGCGTCTGCTGTTAAGGGTGGCTCAATGGGAATGCAAAATGAAACCCTCCAAAACATTACAGTGGAAAGTGTCTTCAACTACAATGCTAGTCAATTGCCTTCTAAGTTGGTGGCTATCGTAGCTGAAAACGCTGAAGTAGAAGCTGTTTCTGAAGGAACTGCCTCTCTGATCTTTGCGGAAACACCATTCTACGCTGAAATGGGTGGACAAGTAGCTGACCACGGTCAAATCTTGGATGCTGCAGGAAATCTTGTTGCTACTGTGACAGATGTTCAAAAAGCACCAAATGGACAACCACTCCATACCGTTGAAGTTCTTGCCCCTCTTGCTTTGAACCAAGAATATACTTTGGCAATTGATACCAATCGTCGTCACCGTGTTATGAAAAACCACACAGCGACTCACTTGCTCCATGCGGCCCTCCACAATATCCTTGGTCACCATGCGACACAAGCAGGCTCACTTAATGAGGTAGAATTCCTCCGCTTTGACTTCACGCACTTCCAAGCCGTAACTCCTGAAGAGTTGCGTGCTATTGAGCAACAAGTCAATGAGAAAATTTGGGAAGCAATTGCTGTAGAAACTGTTGAAACAGATATTGACACTGCCAAGGAAATGGGAGCGATGGCCCTCTTTGGTGAGAAATACGGTAAGGAAGTTCGTGTTGTGACCATCGGTGATTACTCTGTGGAACTCTGTGGTGGTACCCACGTTGGCAACACTTCTGAGATTGGTCTCTTCAAGATTGTCAAAGAAGAAGGGATCGGATCAGGAACTCGCCGTATCTTGGCAGTGACTGGTAAGGAAGCATTTGAAGCTTACCGTGAACAAGAAGACGCTCTGAAAGCAGTCGCAGCAACTCTTAAAGCACCTCAACTCAAGGAAGTTCCTCACAAGGTTGAAGGCCTTCAAGAGCAACTCCGTCAATTGCAAAAAGAAAATGCCGAATTGAAGGAAAAAGCTGCAGCAGCTGCAGCAGGTGATGTCTTCAAGGATGTGAAGGAAGTCAACGATCACCGTTACATTGCTAGTCAAGTTTCTGTATCAGATGCAGGTGCCCTCCGTACCTTTGCGGATAACTGGAAACAAAAAGACTACTCTGATGTGCTTGTCCTAGTTGCCGCTATTGGTGACAAGGTCAATGTCCTCGTAGCAAGCAAGACTAAAGATGTACACGCAGGAAACCTTGTCAAAGAATTGGCTCCAATCGTCGATGGACGTGGTGGTGGAAAACCAGACATGGCCATGGCAGGAGGAAGCAACCAAGCTAAGATTCAAGAACTCTTGGATGCAGTAGCAGGTAAATTGTAAGACAATAAAGATCTATCCATTTGGGTAGGTCTTTTTGTGATTACAAAAAAGCCAAATCCGATTGGATCTGGCTTGTAACTGATAGGTTTATTTTGCTGCCCAGACACTGACTGAACCCGCTGCTACTGGAAATTCTCCATAACCTTCAGCATTGATTGTAACTTGTGCTGGATGATTTTCAAGGAGGTCAACAAAGGTTTGATTAGCCCATTCTTGACCGACAAACATAGATTTGCTGTTTTCTTGGTCATTTGAGATGAGGACAGCGATTGGAGATTGATGTTCAGCACCTGAACGGACCCATCCGATACAGTTGGCATCGTCAAAATAGTCTGTTTGCTCTCCATAGGCCATGTCTTTTCGGATGGCTAGGAGACGATCAAGAACTTCTCTGAAATCTTGTTGAGCAAATTGCCCTGAAATGCCGTAATAGTCTCCGTAAAAGACACATGGAAGACCATCTTGGCGTAATAGAATGAGGGCATAGGCTGCTGGTTTGAACCATTCTTCAACAGTAGACTCAAGGGCCTGCCCTCGTTGAGTATCATGGTTGTCAACGAAAGTGACAGCCTTGTCAGGCTTGAGTTCAACCAAGCTATCAGTAAAGATAGTACGAAGGTCGTAGCTTGCTCCAGTCTGACTAGCTTCAAAGAGGTTTTGGTGGAGACGAACATCGACAAGGTCAAAACGTTCTTCTGTTTTCTCAAGATAGTCTAGATTGGCTTCCTTGTCTGGATTCCAAAATTCCCCAAAAACATAGAAATCTTGACCGTATTTTTCCTTCATATCACGAATGAAATTGCCCATAAAGAAGGAGTCGATGTGCTTAACGGCATCCAAACGGAAACCAGCTACACCAGTCGTTTCCATGAACCAGTCAGCCCAGTCATAGATATTTTGGATGACTTCAGGATGTTTAAAGTCTAGGTCGGCATACATGAGGTAGTCGTAGTTACCGTTTTCGTTATCGACCAATTCCTCGTTGGCCCAACCTTTATTGTCTCCTTGGATCAGGTAAATACCAGACTTACGGCGTTTGGCATCGTAGTCTGTACCTGTGAAGTGGTACCAGTGCCAGTGGAAGTCATTGTAGGTATCTTGGCGACCATCGAAAGTAAAGTGAGTCCAGCCATTGATAGTAAAGGGCTCGCTTAGTTGAACGGTACGATCCTCAGGGTCCACTTCAATAACCTGAAAGGCTTCCATATGATCGGCAGCAGCCTTGTGATTGAGCACCACATCGGCCATAGGTTGAATTCCTTGTGCCTTTAGGGTTTGAATGGCTTGAAGATAGTCTTCTTTAAAACCATACTTGGTACGGACAGTCCCTTTTTGGTGAAATTCACCTAGGTCAAAAAGATCGTAAACACCATAGCCGACATCTTTTTCGTTGGTTGCCTTGAAGGCAGGTGGCATCCAGACATGGCTGATACCAAGGTTTGCTAGGTGCTCTGCATCATTTGTCAGTCGCGTCCAGTGTTGGCCGTCGTGAGGCAAATACCATTCAAAGTATTGCATAAGTGTCTGATTTTGCATTGTTTTTCCTCTTGCTTATCAATGTTGTGTTTTATTCTACCATAAAGTTTAGAGCTAGGCAAACGTTTGCGCAAGATTCTATACTCATTTCTGTTTTTGTCTATTTTTAGCGAATAGAATCTCTCTTTCCATTATAAGGGAAAGGATGTTTTGGTGGAAAAGTAAATGGCATATATTTATTTTAACAAAAATGACACTCAGTAAACTAAAGTACAACTGGTTAAACGGTTTCTTTTTTGAGAATTGTCACAAAATTTGCTATAATAGTAGCTATGAATAGAATTAGGGTCAGCAGACGCGTTGAAAAAAAGCTAGCTAAGGGTCTAGTTCTTTTGGAAGCAAGTGATTTAACAGATATTGAACTGACGGATCAGGCAGTAGAAGTTCTTAGTCAAGACGGGAAGTTTTTAGGGAGCGCCTATTTTTCTCAACAGAATAAGGGAATCGGTTGGTTGGTCAGCAAGGAAAAGGTTCGTTTCAATCAAGCCTTTTTTGAAATCCTGTTTCGTAAGGCTAAGGAAGCTAGAAAGCCTTATTATCAAGATGACTTGACTACTGCCTTTCGCCTTTTTAACCAAGAGGGGGATGGTTTTGGTGGTCTGACTGTTGATCTCTATGGAGATTATGCTGTTTTTTCTTGGTACAACTCCTTTGTTTACCAAATTCGTGAGCTAATCGTAAAGGCTTTTAAGGAAGTTTTTCCTGAGGTCTTGGGGGCTTATGAGAAGATTCGTTTTAAAGGTCTAGACTACGAGTCTGCCTATGTTTATGGTGAGGAAGCGCCAGATTATTTTACTGTTCTTGAGAATGGCGTACTCTATCAGGTCTTTATGAATGATGGCTTGATGACCGGGATTTTCCTAGACCAGCATGAGGTTCGTGGGAGTCTGGTTGACGGTCTAGCCATGGGCAAATCCTTGCTCAATATGTTTTCCTATACGGCGGCCTTTTCAGTTGCTGCAGCTATGGGAGGTGCCAGTGAGACGACTTCAGTTGACTTGGCCAAACGGTCTAGAGAGCTGTCAGAAGCTCATTTTCAGGCAAATGGACTCAGCACGGACAATCATCGTTTTATCGTCATGGATGTCTTTGAGTACTTCAAGTATGCCAAGAGAAAAGGCTTGACCTATGATGTGATTGTTCTTGATCCGCCAAGCTTTGCCCGCAATAAAAAACAAACATTCTCTGTAGCTAAGGACTATCACAAGTTGATATCCCAGAGTCTAGAGATTTTAAATACGGGAGGCATTATCATTGCCAGTACCAATGCTGCCAATGTTTCCCGCCAGAAATTTACAGAACAAATTGATAAAGGTTTTGCAGGAAGAAGGTATCAGATCTTGAACCAATATGGTCTTCCAGCAGACTTTGCCTATAATAAAAAAGATGAAAGCAGTAATTACCTCAAGGTGATTAGTATGAAGGTTAGTAGATGAAATTAATCGTTTCAGTAATGCCAAGAAGTTTAGAAGAAGCGCAAGAACTGGATGCCACTAGGTATGAAGATGCCGATATCATTGAGTGGCGTGCGGACTTTCTTACAAAGGACGCTATTTTACAGGTAGCACCTGCAATCTTTGAGAAATTCGCAGGCCGCGAACTTGTCTTTACCCTTCGGACTCGCTATGAGGGAGGAGAAATCGAACTGTCTTCTGAGGAGTATGTTCAAATCATTAAGGAAGTTACTCAGCTCTATCAGCCGGATTATGTAGATTTTGAGTATTTCAGCTACAAGGACGTTTTTGAGGAAATGTTGGATTTTCCAAATCTTGTTTTGAGCTATCATAATTTCCAGGAGACACCTGAAAACATGATGGAAATTTTGTCTGAGTTGACCAGCCTTTCTCCCAAAGTAGTCAAGGTATCAGTTATGGCCCATACGGAGCAGGATGTTTTAGACCTGATGAACTACACTCGAGGATTTAAAACACTCAACCCTGAGCAAGAGTACGTGACCATTTCCATGGGGAAAATGGGCAAGGTATCACGCATTACTTCAGATGTGACGGGTTCAAGTTGGTCATTTGCTAGTCTGGATGAAGCGAGTGCCCCAGGTCAGATTTCGCTATCAAACATGAAGAAAATCAGGGAGATTTTGGATGAAGCTTGATGGCTACACACGTATGGCAGCTGTTGTTGCAAATCCCATCAAACACTCTATTTCACCCTTTATCCACAATAGGGCCTTTGAGGCGACAGCTACCAATGGTGCCTATGTAGCTTGGGAGATTGAAGCGGGTGATTTGGCAGAAACAGTCGCTAATATTCGCCGTTACCAGATGTTTGGGATTAATCTCTCCATGCCTTACAAGGAGCAAGTGATTCCTTATCTGGATGAGTTGAGTGATGAGGCTCGTTTGATTGGGGCGGTCAATACAGTTGTTAATCAAGACGGAACGTTAATTGGATATAATACAGATGGCAAGGGATTCTTTAAGAGCTTGCCTTCTTTTACAATCTCGGATAAGAGAATGACCATTCTGGGCGCAGGTGGTGCAGCCAAATCCATTTTGGCGCAAGCTATTTTGGATGGCGTCAGTCAGATTTCAGTTTTTGTTCGTTCAGTTTCCATGGAAAAAACAAGACCTTACCTAGACAAGTTGCAGGACCAAACAGGATTTAAAGTGGACTTATATGCTTTAGAAGATATTTCTGAGCTGCAATCAAGGATTGCTGAGTCGGATTTACTGGTCAATGCGACCAGTGTAGGAATGGATGGTCAGTCGTCCCCAGTTCCAGAAAGCATCAATTTGCCAGAGGCTCTCTTGGTCGCAGATATCATTTACCAACCTTTTGAGACACCATTTTTGAAATGGGCTAGAAGCCAGGGCAATCCAGCTGTCAATGGTCTGGGAATGTTGCTCTATCAAGCTGCTGAAGCTTTTCAACTGTGGACAGGTAAAGAAATGCCGACAGAAGAAATTTGGCAGTCCTTAACAGAAAAATATAAATAGTGAAAAGGAGATCCTACTATGAAAATCAGAATCGATATTCCGCATCATCCTTATGATATTCAGATTGAAAAAGGTTGTCTGGCTCAGGCTGGTCAATGGTTGCGAGAACTCTGGCAACCACAAAAAGTGGTTATCGTAACCGACAACCATGTAGCTTCTCTCTATGCAGAGAAGGTTAAACTCAGCCTAGAAGATGCTGGTTTTCAGGTAGCTGTTTTTGACTTTTTAGAAGGCGAAGAACGAAAGAATTTAACAACTGTTCAGAAGGTCTATGAATTTCTAGTCAAGCAAGGTCTGACTCGTAGCGATGGGATCGTGGCTCTTGGTGGTGGTGTCGTTGGGGATCTGGCTGGTTTCGTAGCCTCTACCTATATGCGAGGCATTCACTTTGTTCAGATTCCGACTAGTTTGACTGCACAGGTTGATTCTTCTATCGGTGGAAAGACGGGTGTCAATACTCTTTTTGCTAAAAATATGGTGGGAACTTTTGCCCAACCAGATGGGGTTCTGATTGACCCGCTTGTCCTTGAAACACTCGGGAAAAGAGAGTTGATTGAGGGAATGGGTGAGGTTATCAAGTACGGCTTGATTGAGGATCCAGAACTGTGGGCTCTCTTGATGGAGCTAGATGGTTCTGTAGAGAGCATTCTGGAACATGCAGAGACTTTGATTGAACATTCTTGTCAGGTGAAGCGCAAGATGGTGGTTGAGGATGAGTTGGATAACGGTGTTCGCCTTTACCTCAATTTTGGGCACACTATTGGCCATGCTATCGAAGCGACTGCTGGTTATGGGAAAGTCATGCATGGTGAGGCCGTGGCCATGGGGATGGTGCAGATTTCCAAGGTTGCTGAGGAAAAAGGTCTTATGCCAGAAGGAATAACCCAGTCCATTAGAGAGATGTGCCAGAAATTTGGTTTACCTATTGACTATGAAAACTGGAATGTTGACAAGCTCTATCAGGCTTTGACTCATGATAAGAAAGCGCGTGGCAACACCTTGAAATTGGTCTTGGTACCAGAGCTTGGTTCAGCGACCATTCACCCAGTTTCTCTGGAAGAGATAAAAGACTACTTGGTAAAATAAGGAGAACGTATGAGATATTTAACTGCAGGAGAATCACACGGTCCTCGTTTGACGGCTATCATTGAAGGAATTCCCGCTGGACTTCCTTTGACAGCTGAGGATATTAATGGAGACCTTAAACGCCGTCAGGGTGGCTACGGTCGTGGTGGCCGTATGAAGATTGAGAGTGACCAGGTTGTCTTTACTTCGGGCGTTCGTCACGGGAAGACGACAGGGGCTCCCATTACCATGGATGTCATCAATAAGGACCACCAAAAATGGTTGGATATCATGTCTGCGGAGGACATTGAAGACCGCCTTAAAAGCAAACGAAAAATTACCCATCCTCGCCCAGGTCATGCCGATTTGGTTGGGGGCATCAAGTACCGTTTTGACGATTTGCGAAATTCCTTGGAGCGGTCATCTGCTCGTGAAACAACCATGCGAGTTGCTGTTGGGGCAGTAGCCAAACGTCTCTTAGCTGAGCTGGATATGGAGATTGCCAACCATGTCGTGGTTTTTGGTGGCAAGGAAATCGATGTACCTGAAAATCTGACAGTCGCTGAGATTAAGGAACGAGCTGCCCAGTCTGAAGTTTCTATTGTCAACCGAGAGCGGGAACAGGAAATCAAGGACTATATTGACCAAATCAAACGTGACGGTGATACCATTGGTGGGGTTGTGGAGACAGTCGTCGGAGGTGTTCCAGTTGGTCTTGGCTCTTATGTCCAATGGGACAGAAAATTGGATGCGCGATTGGCACAAGCAGTTGTTTCTATCAATGCCTTTAAAGGGGTGGAATTTGGTCTCGGATTTGAAGCTGGTTACCGCAAAGGCAGCCAGGTTATGGATGAAATTCTCTGGTCTAAAGAAGACGGCTATACTCGTCGTACCAATAATCTAGGTGGTTTCGAAGGTGGTATGACCAATGGGCAACCAATTGTTGTTCGTGGTGTTATGAAACCCATTCCCACTCTTTACAAACCATTGATGAGTGTGGATATCGAAACCCACGAACCTTACAAGGCAACCGTGGAGAGAAGTGATCCGACCGCCCTTCCAGCTGCAGGTGTGGTCATGGAAGCTGTTGTGGCAACGGTTCTGGCGCAGGAAATTCTTGAAAAATTCTCATCAGATAATCTTGAAGAATTAAAAGAGGCAGTTGCCAAGCACCGAGACTATACAAAGAACTATTAAGGAGTCCTTATGGCAAAAACCATCTATATCGCAGGTCTCGGTTTGATTGGTGCTTCGATGGCACTCGGTATCAAGCGTGATCATCCGGATTATGAAATTCTAGGTTATAATCGCAGTCAGGCTTCGAGAGATATTGCCTTGGAGCGGGGGATGATTGACCGTGCGACGGATGATTTTGCCAGTTTCGCTCCCCTAGCAGATGTCATCATCTTGACCTTGCCAATCAAACAGACCATTGCTTTTATTAAGGAGCTGGCAAACTTAGACTTGAAGGAAGGCGTCATTATCTCGGATGCCGGCTCGACCAAGTCAGCCATTGTGGAAGCAGCGGAGAAGTATTTAGCTGGCAAGCCTGTTCGCTTTGTTGGGGCCCATCCCATGGCTGGTAGCCACAAGACAGGGGCTGCTTCTGCGGATGTTAATCTCTTCGAAAATGCCTATTATATCTTTACGCCTTCGAGTCTGACAAGTCCTGGCACGCTTGAGGAAATGAAGGATCTGCTTTCAGGCCTTCATGCTCGTTTTATCGAGATTGATGCCAAGGAGCATGATCGGGTGACTTCTCAGATTAGTCATTTTCCTCATATTCTGGCTTCCAGCCTCATGGAGCAGACAGCGGTCTATGCACAAGAACATGAGATGGCAAGGCGCTTTGCGGCGGGTGGTTTTCGAGATATGACTCGCATTGCGGAAAGCGAGCCAGGTATGTGGACTTCCATTCTCTTGTCCAATCGTGAGACTATTCTAGATCGGATTGAGGATTTCAAGGAGCGCCTAGATGAGGTTGGACAAGCCATCAGCAAGGGAGATGAAGAGCAAATCTGGAACTTTTTCAATCAAGCGCGTGAGCAACGTCAGGCCATGGAAATCCATAAGCGTGGTGGTGTGGATAGCTCTTACGACCTCTATGTCGATGTTCCCGATGAAGAAGATGTCATCTTGCGGATTTTGGAATTGCTACGTGGGACTTCTTTGGTTAATATCCACATCAACGAAGAAAACCGTGAGGATATTCACGGTATTCTACAAATTTCCTTTAAAAATGCTCAAGATTTAGAACGAGCTGAACGCTTAATTACAGAAAATACGGACTATACAGTCGTCATCAAATAAGGAGAAAATCATGTCAAATATTTACGATAGTGCAAATGAACTTAGTCGCGGGTTACGCGAATTACCAGAATACAAGGCGGTCAAGGCAGCCAAAGATGCTATCCAAGCTGATGAACAAGCTAGCAAGATTTTTGCAGACTACCTCGCTTTCCAGCAAGAAATCCAAGTCATGGCGCAAACGGGACAAATGCCAGACGCCTCTTTCCAAGAAAAGATGCAGTCTTTCAGTAAGCAAATCCAAGAGAACGCTCTTTTGTCAGATTTCTTTGCCAAACAGCAACAATTGTCCATTTACCTTTCAGACATTGAAAAAATTGTCTTTGAGCCTGTTTCAGAATTGTTGAAATAGTATTTTATCTGTATAAAAGCCAGAAATTTCAGGAATTTCTGGCTTTTTTGTGATAAAATAAGAAAAAGTATTGCAAGTATGAGGTCAACTATGAAACTAAAAACAAACATTCGCCACTTACATGGCAGTATCCGAGTTCCAGGTGACAAGTCTATCAGTCACCGTTCGATTATTTTTGGAAGTTTGGCTGAGGGAGAAACCAAGGTATATGATATTTTGCGTGGAGAGGATGTACTTTCAACCATGCAGGTTTTTCGTGACCTTGGTGTTGAAATTGAGGACAAAGATGGGGTTATTACCATTAAAGGTGTTGGAATGGATGGCTTAAAAGCTCCGCAAAATGCCTTGGATATGGGTAATTCTGGCACCTCGATTCGCCTGATTTCAGGTGTCCTTGCTGGTGCGGATTTTGAAGTAGAGATGTTTGGAGATGATAGTCTTTCTAAACGTCCTATGGATCGTGTGACGATTCCACTGAAAAAAATGGGCGTTAGCATTTCAGGGCAAACAGAGCGAGACCTGCCCCCTCTTCACTTAAAAGGGATGAAAAACCTAACACCTATTCACTATGAGTTGCCAATCGCCTCTGCGCAAGTCAAGTCTGCCTTGATATTTGCAGCCTTGCAGGCTCAGGGGGAGTCCGTTATTATCGAGAAAGAATGTACTCGTAACCACACCGAAGATATGTTGCAACAATTTGGTGGCCATTTAAGTGTGGATGGTAAGAAAATCACAGTTCAAGGACCACAAAGACTGACCGGACAAAAGGTAGTTGTTCCAGGAGATATTTCCAGTGCAGCCTTTTGGCTAGTCGCTGGTTTAATTGTTCCAGATTCTCGTGTGGAACTTAAGAACGTTGGTATCAATGAAACACGCACAGGGATTCTTGATGTCATTCGCGCCATGGGTGGAAAACTAGAAATAACTGAAATCGATCCAGTCGCTAAATCCGCAACTCTGACGGTTGAAACTTCAAATCTGAAAGGAACAGAGATTGGTGGAGCCTTGATTCCCCGCTTGATTGATGAATTACCCATTATTGCTCTTCTCGCGACACAAGCGCAAGGTGTAACAGTCATTAAGGATGCTGAGGAACTCAAGGTCAAGGAAACCGACCGCATTCAAGTGGTGGCAGATGCCTTAAATAGCATGGGAGCGGACATCACCCCCACAGCAGATGGGATGATTATCAAAGGGAAATCAAGACTTCATGGCGCTAGAGTCAATACGCTTGGTGACCACCGAATTGGCATGATGACAGCCATCGCAGCCCTCTTGGTTGCTGATGGAGAAGTGGAGCTTGACCGTGCAGAAGCCATCAACACTAGCTATCCTAGCTTCTTTGATGATTTGGAGAGCTTGATTCATGGCTAAGGTATTACTCGGATTTATGGGGGCAGGCAAGTCGACAATTGCTAGAGGCTTGGACCCAGACTATATCGATATGGATGCCTTAATCGAGGAACGTTTGGGCATGTCCATTGCGGATTTCTTCGCTGAAAAAGGAGAAGTGGCCTTTCGTAAAGTAGAGTCAGAAGTCCTAGCTGACTTACTAAAAACGGACCGAGTTGTGTCAACTGGCGGAGGAGTTATCATTTTTCAGAGAAATCGCGACTTGCTCAAAACCAATCCTAATAACATCTACCTAAAAGCAGATTTTGAAACCCTCTACCAACGTATCGCAGCTGATAAGGACAATCAGCGCCCGCTCTTTCTTAACAAAAGTAAGGAAGAACTAGCAGCTATTTTCCATGAAAGACAAGCTTGGTATGAGGAAGTAGCCAGTCAAGTTCTGGATGTGACCAAGTTAAGCCCAGAGGAAATTATAGAGGAACTGAGATGAAAATTGCCTATCTAGGTCCCAAGGGATCTTTTTCGCATCATGTTGTGCAGACAGCCTTTCCCAAAGAGGAATTGCATGCCTTTGCCAATATCACAGATGTTATCAAGGCCTATGAACAGGGCTTGGTGGACTATTCTGTGGTACCAGTTGAAAACTCCATTGAAGGTAGTGTCCATGAAAGTTTGGATTACCTTTTTCACCAGGCTCGCATCCAAGCAGTTGCAGAAATTGTTCAACCCATTCACCAGCAACTGATGACAGTTCCTAGTCATACTAAGATTGAGAAGATTTTTTCCCATCCTCAGGCTCTGGCTCAAGGAAAAAAATTCATCGATGAACACTATCCAGAAGCCAAAATTGAGGTAACAGCCAGTACCGCCTATGCGGCCCGCTTTATTTCCGAACATCCAGATCAGCCTTATGCAGCTATTGCTCCTAAAAGTTCAGCTGAAGAATATGGCTTGGAATTGATTGCAGAGGATATTCAGGAAATGGAAGCCAATTTCACACGTTTTTGGGTGTTAGGGGCAGAGATACCGAAGATTCCTTTGAACTCACAAGCTGAAAAAATGAGTTTGGCCTTGACCTTACCAGACAACCTACCTGGTGCTCTTTACAAGGCACTTTCGACCTTTGCTTGGAGAGGGATTGACTTAACAAAGATTGAAAGTCGCCCCCTTAAAACAGCCTTGGGAGAATACTTTTTCATTATCGATGTAGACTATAGTGACAAAGAACTGGTTCATTTTGCAAGACAAGAACTAGAAGCTATTGGAATCCAGCACAAGATTCTAGGGACCTACCCGATTTTTACCATAACTGATATAGAAAAGGAGAGTCAATGAGCAAAGAAAATCCTTTAAGTCATCACGAGCAGTTACGTTATGACTATCTCTTCAAAAATATCCATTACCTCAACGACCGTGAACGGAGGGAGTTTGATTATCTGCAACAAAAAATGGCAGTTCCCAAGTCTGAAGTTCACCATTTCTACCAAGAAGAAAAAGAAGAACCTTTGGGTAGAGATATTGATCTTCCGACTTATGGCAGTAGAAGCCGGTCTAAGAAACGTGAAAAGGTAGCTCCTCAACCTAAAGTCAAAAAGAAAAAGAGAAGAATTCGCTTCAAACGAATATTGACTTGGTTCTTGCTGTTGATTACATGTGTGCTTGCAGGGATGATTTTCATGTTTCTTCGAGGGTTCCAGTCAGCAGCCAATCCAACAAATAAGCCAGCTGACGCCAAGGCAGCTCAAGTAGAGGTCTTTAACGGTCAGGATACCAAAGATGGTGTGAATATTTTAGTGATGGGGACAGATGGCCGTATCGGTCAAAATAGTGCGGAGACCCGTACCGACACAATCATGGTACTAAATGTCAGCGGATCGGATAAGAAGATCAAGCTAGTCAGCTTTATGCGTGACAACTTAGTTTATATCGACGGGTACAGTAAGATTGTAAATGGCCAGAAACAGAGGGATAACAAACTTAATGTTGCTTATGAACTTGGGGAACAAGAAGGGCAAAAAGGTGCTGAAATGGTCCGCAAGGTTCTAAAAGACAACTTTGATTTGGATATTAAGTACTATGCCCTAGTTGACTTCCAGGCCTTTGCAACAGCTATTGATACACTTTTCCCTGATGGAGTGACTATCGATGCTCAATTTTCAACTCTGAATGGTCAACCTCTGACAGAAGCTACAGTCGGAGACGACCTCCATGCAACAGAAACAGAGTCCCCAACTCAAACTATCAAAGTTGGAAAACAGCAGATGAATGGATCCACCTTGTTGAACTATGCTCGCTTCCGTGATGATGACGAGGGAGACTACGGCCGTACCAAACGTCAGCAACAAGTCATGTCAGCAGTTCTTGAGCAAATCAAAGATCCAACCAAGCTCTTTACGGGATCAGAGGCACTTGGAAAAGTCTTTGGCATGACCTCAACAAATCTACCATATAGCTTCTTGTTGACCAATGGCTTATCTGTCCTAGAAGGTGCTCAAAATGGCATTGAGAGACTCACCGTCCCAGAACTTGGTGACTGGGTGGACGCTTATGATATCTATGGTGGACAAGGACTTCTAGTCGATCAAAATAAATACCAAACCAAACTCGCCCAAATGGGAATGAGATAGAATACTATAAAAAAATCAAAGTTTGAATCACTAGTGAAAAAGTGGTTTAGGCTTTGATTTTTCTTAGTATCTGATGGATTTTTAGGGCGTTTTTATGGTATAATAAAACGATATAACTCGTTATTGGACAGAAGAGGAGAGACATGAGTGATTTGAAAGCGATTCAGGCTCGTAGTCTGGAAATGGCTGAATATTTCGTTGCATTTTGTAAAGAACATGATTTGTTGTGCTATCTCTGTGGTGGAGGAGCTATTGGTGCCCTTCGTAACAAAGGTTTCATTCCTTGGGATGATGATTTGGACTTTTTCATGCCGCGTAAGGACTATGAAAAATTAGCAGAACTGTGGCCACGTTATGCAGACGAGCGTTATTTCTTGTCAAAGAGTCACAAGGATTTTGTAGACCGTAACCTTTTTATTACCATTCGTGACAAGGAAACAACTTGTATCAAGCCTTATCAAAAGGATTTGGATTTGCCACACGGTTTAGCCTTGGATGTGTTGCCTTTGGATTATTATCCTAAAAATCCAGCTGAGCGTAAGAAACAGGTTCGTTGGGCCCTGATTTATTCACTCTTTTGTGCGCAAACTATCCCAGAGAAGCATGGTGCAGTCATGAAATGGGGAAGTCGTATCTTACTCGGCCTGACTCCAAAATCTCTACGTTATCGCATTTGGAAAAAAGCTGAAAAAGAAATGACCAAGTATGGTCTGGCTGAGAGCGATGGAATTACGGAATTATGCTCAGGTCCTGGCTATATGCGAAACAAATACCCAATCGCATCTTTTGAAGACAATCTTTTTTTGCCATTTGAAGGAACTGAGATGCCCATCCCAGTCGGCTATGATGCCTATCTCAGCACTGCTTTTGGGGACTATATGACACCGCCACCAACGGACAAGCAAGTACCGCATCATGATGCTATTATAGCAGACATGGACAAGAGTTATACAGAGTACAAGGGAGAATATGGAGCATGATGGGAGAAAAAATAAGCGTTATCGTTCCAGTCTACAATGTAGAAGCCTATCTGGAGCGATGTGTGGAGTCGATTCTTCAACAGACTTATACCCATTTTGAGTTAATCCTAATCAACGATGGTTCTACTGATTCTAGTGGACAGATCTGTGATCACTTAGCATCTCAGTATGAGAATATCAAGGTTTATCATATCGAAAATGCTGGTGTTTCAAATGCTAGAAATATGGGAATTCAGCTAGCGACGGGTTCTTGGGTTACCTTTATTGATAGCGATGATTTCGTTACCCAGGATTACCTAGCTACTTTAGCAAGTGCAGTTGAAGGGGTGAATGTAGGCTTTGTAATTGCTTCTCTGCACCATATCAAAAACGGCATTGTAACTGATATACCTTCACATTCAGGAAAAACAGAACTCTGGTCAACAGAAGAAACCATGAAGGAACTACTGATGACTACCAGAACGTCATTTTTTCCAGTTGCAAAACTGTTTAAGAGAGACCTGCTAGCGGATGAAAAGTTTAATACAAATTATCACCTAGCTGAAGATGCTCTATTTTTAACTGAATTGCTACTAAAGACAAGATGCAGTTGCGTATTTATTGACAAACCTGTTTATTATTATGATCATCGTGAGGGAAGTGCAACAACATCTGTTAATCGACATGTATTTGACACGATAGAAGTTTATCAGCAAATAATTGCTCAAGTTTCACAAGTCTTTCCTAATTTAAAATACGAATTAATAAATAGAGAATGTTGGTCGTACATCACAGTTTACGATAAAATTATCTTTACTTCACGTGAAGAGTATCAAAAGGAGAAAGCCGAGCTGAGGACTTGGATTGTTCAGCACCGACGCGAAATATGGAAAGATGCTTATTTCACCACTTTTCGCAAGGTAGCTATCCTTTCACTTGTCATTTCTCCATGGCTATATAAGAAAATTGTTGGATTAAAAAACTAATATCATGAGAAGGAGTTGAAAATGAATTTTTCAAAAATGGATGAATACTTTGAAAAATCAAAACTATGGATTGCGTATCTATTTGTTTTCATTTCGATTTTAAGTATGAGTTCACTGGTTTATAAGATAGCAAATCCCCTCTACAAGGGATTATCAGCGATTGTAGTGCTTTATATTTGCTATACCTTATTGTTTAAGTGGAAAGAAATCACAGCAGATCGCAAATTTCTATCCTTATTTGGACTCTTAGCTGGAAGTCATCTGCTATCAGCTGTTTTCAATCGCTCTGGACATCTGATTGGAAATGTGATTGAAATTCTCTTCATGGTAACCTATGTTTTATTATTTACCATGTTACAATCAGGGCAACTTAAAAAATTATTTGACTGGATTGCCTATACGGTTCAAATTGTATCTTTTTCTTCAGCAATTTTTGCGTTTGGTTTATTGATAAGTAGAGTCCTTATCCTGTTTAAGATTGGCGAACAATCTTATTACTATGGTGTCATGAATGGACGTCTGTGGGGAATTGTCAATCCTAATGCTAGTGCGATATTTTCATATATTAGCATTATTTTGGCTATGTATTTGATCCATAAAGGAAGTAAATATTCTGTTTATCTTAAACTGAATAATGTGATTCAATTCGTTTACTTTGCTACGATGCAAAGTCGAGGAGCCTTACTTTCTTTACTTCTCATGATTGGACTCTATAGTTTCTTTGCTACTAGAGGAAGTATCGTTAAACGATTCCTCACTTTTATAGTTGCTGGTTTGCTGATTACTGCAACTAATATTGGATTAAGCTATGTAACTTCAATCTATATCTCATCTGAAACAGCGACTGTCTTAGATTTAAACAAAGGACAATCCTATGCTGAGACAGATTCGTCTGTCACTAAGAAGAACGGTGAGCTCCATCTGATCGAGACAACACCAAGTGGTAGAACCTATATCTGGAAAAATGCCATCAAGATGGGAAGCGCCAAACCAATTTTTGGTTATGGTGTACGAAATGTTCCAGATTACTACACAGAATATTTCAGTAAATTTGAGATTCAAAACTCCCTTATTGGTGGGAATTTCCATAACATTTTTGTGACCATATTTGTCAGTTCGGGAGTTCTAGGTTTGGTATCCTTCCTTCTTGTACTGGCTTATGTCATCAAGCGCTTTTTAACGTATTTGATTGTTTCCAAGAAACATACTGATAAATTGATCATGATCCTTTTCTTCGGTATCTTGTTTGGTCAATTATTTGAAAGTCAGATTATGTATTCAACCAACTTTATTAATATCATCTTCTGGCTAGCGATTGGCTATGGACTCGTAGTCTGCAAACGAGATGAAGGAGTTCGGTACCAAGAAGTAACAGATGTCAATGAAATTCAACAGATGGAACTTGGAATCATGGAGTATATTCATGAAGTTTGTCAGAAAATTGGGGTTAAGTATTTCTTAGCATATGGAAGTCTAATTGGTGCTGTTCGCCATCAAGGATTTATCCCTTGGGATGATGACATGGATATCTGCATGTTACGAGAAGATTATGAAAAGTTGCAAGACTACCTTATCGCCAACCCTGATGAACGTTACGAGGTCATGTCTTATAAAAACAATCTCAACTATGTCTATCCCTTCATGAAAGTGCAGGATAACCATACTTACTTGCTAGAAGAAGATGTTCGCATCGATTCCAATATGGGGATCTATGTAGATATTTTCCCTGTGGACGGCTACGAGGATGATGTACAATTTAAAAACAAGATGACGAAACTGATAAAGAAACGTCAATTGAGTTGCTACACCTTCAAAGGCATTACCAATACAAAAAGTGTACTGAATTCACTGCTACGCTATGTGTCAGTTATTATTTTCTATTTCACCAATACGAACAAATACGTTGCCCAGATTGAAGAGCTTGCAAAATCCCGTAAAGTTTCAGATTATGAGCAAGTGGATTATCTTATCTACAAGGATATGAACAAACCAGTGTGGAGACGTGAATGGCTGGAACAAGTTACTACTGGAATATTTGAAGGTAAGGAATTTACCATTCCGAAAAACTATCATGAAATTTTGACCTCAGACTACGGAGACTATATGCAATTGCCACCGGTTGAACAAAGAGTATCTCATCATGATTTTAAATTATGGAAGATTGTTAAAAGGTCTAAATGACGGGATTGGGATTAACAAACGTTTAAAAATATAGTCAAATTTAGGAGAATAGAACCTATGTCTGAAAGAACTTTAACTCTTGAAGAAATAAAGCAAGTAGAATTGGATATTTTAAAGTATCTACATGATCTTTGTGAACAACACCAAATCAAATACTTTATTGATTTTGGAACCTTACTAGGGGCTGTACGCCATAAAGGATTTATCCCTTGGGATGATGATACAGATATTTCCTTGGCGCGTGATGAATTTGAAAAACTGTATAAGGTTTTACAAAATGAAAATCATCCCCACTACAAATTGATTTCATTCAGAGAAACAAAGGGATATCCATACAGTTATATGAGAGTCTATGATGTAAGGACTCGTCGAGATGCTAATCTCGTTGACACAACGGTCGTATTGGGAACTTGTGTTGACATTTTTCCATATGATGGTGTCGTAACACAGGAAAGTGACCGTAAGAAAATGAAGCTCTACAAATATTTCATTCGCCTTTCTTCATTGAATTTTAAAGGGATCAAGTCTGAGAATGGTGGACTTAAGAACCTCCCTCGTTATATGGGATCAGCGATTTTTCGCTTAACTTCCCCACAGC
Source organism: Streptococcus sp. SO2 (assembly GCF_030440025.1). The sequence goes on along the minus strand of NZ_JAQFJH010000001.1, from coordinate 259,435 downwards.
TATGGAATCAAAAATTAGAGAGCCTTGCTTTAAAGTATAGTGTAGATCAAGCAACAGATCTTACTTGTACTATCTATGACCCTTATTATCCAAATGGTATAAAAAAAGAATGGCTCTATGATTTGATTGATATGCCTTATGAAAACATTGTGGTCAAGGTTCCGAGAAAATACCATGAAATACTTGTCTACGAATTTGGAGAAAACTATATGACTCCACCACCTATTGAGCAACAAGTCCCAGGAGGAGATAAAAACTACTGGATTGATTAGATTTTTAAAAGTTGCTTATTGTTAAGATAAAGGAGTTTTCAAGGTGAAAAATAAATGGTTATTAAAATCAGTCAGCTATAGTGTTCTCGCAGTCTTTCTATTACTGATTCAGTTATCGCAAGGAGTAAATGCAGATACCATTTCAGCAGGTTCGGGCAATCGTATCCATTTCATAAATACAAAAGCAAAATCTGGGAGTGACGCCATCCTTCTGGAAAGCAATGGTCACTATGCTTTGATTGATATGGGAGAAGACTATGATTTTCCTGATGGGAGTGACCCACGCTATCCAAGCCGCTGGGGAATTTCCATGAGAAATTATCAAGTATTGGAGGATCGATTGATTCGCCACTTGGATCAAATAGGTGTAAAAAAATTAGATTTTATTATAGGAACTCATGTTCATAGTGACCATATTGGTGGAGCGGACGAAATACTCAATCGATATCAAGTCGGTAAGTTTTATTTGAAAAAATATTCAGATGATCGGATTACAGCAAACTGGGGACTATGGGATAATCTTTTCAATTATGATAATGCTTTGAGAGCAGCTCAAAAACGAGGAGTTACTCTTATCCAGAATATTTCAGATGAGGATAGCCACCTAAAATTAGGTGATATGGATATCCAACTCTACAACTATAAGAATGAATATGATGCTGACGGGAATCTGAAAAAAGTTCGAGATGATAACTCCAACTCCATTGTTTCAGTGGTGACTGTGGCAGGAAAGAGAATCTATCTTGGTGGAGATTTGGATAATGCCGAAGGAGCAGAAGATAAGTTAGGTCCAGTTATCGGCAAGGTTGATATGATGAAATGGAACCACCATTATGATGCAACAATTTCAAATACGATTAATTTTCTTGAAAACTTATCACCAAAAATGATTATTCAGACAACTGGTGGAGATATTAATGTTGCTTCAACCAGAGAATACCTTCAGAAGAAAAACATTCAGGTTCTTCATGCTGCTAGCCAAACTCAAGATGCTACCGTTTTTGATATTAGCGATAAAGGATTTGCAAATGTTTCAAATACCTTCCCTGATATCCCTGTAGTTGACGAAAAATGGTATCAAGAAGATGGTTATTGGAAATATCGTTTGACTGATGGAGAAATGGCTATCGGCTGGAGGGAGATTGGCGGAGCCACTTATTTCTTTAATGGAAAAGGACAAATGCAAGCAGGTCGCTGGCTTCACCTTAACGACGACTGGGGAGAAAATGCCAAAGGGAATGATTACTATCTGAACCAAAATGGTAAAATGCAAACTGGTGGTTGGTTCAAACTAGATGACTCTTGGTATTATATCCAATCAAATGGTGCTAGACGATTTAGTGAGCTCTCTGAAATTGGAGGGAAAAAGTATCTCTTTGCGGCAGATGGGAAGATGCTAACAGGACACCAAGTCTATAATGGCAAGAAGATGTTCTTTAGCGAAAGTGGTGCACTCCAAACAGCAGGTAAGCCTTCAACTTGGCAAAAGATTGATTCAAATTGGTATTTCTATGATGAGGATGGGCTAAAGACCATCGGTAAAAAGAATATCAATGGAAGCACATACTACTTTAATCAAGAAGGTGTCATGCAAACTGGCTGGGCCTTTGTTGATGGTCACTGGAACTATTTTGCAAGTTCTGGAGCTATGAAAACCGGCTGGGTCAAGGATCAGGAAACATGGTATTATCTGGATAAAGATGGCATCATGTTAACTGGTAGACAAGATATAAATGGTGTTCGTTACTATTTGAATGCTAGTGGTGCCATGCAGACTGGCTGGAAGTGGCAAGACAATAGCTGGTACTTCTATACGAACTCAGGTGCTATGAAAACTGGTTGGTTGAAAGATAAAGAATCATGGTATTATTTGGATCCAGAAACAGGTATCATGGCTGTAGGATCTAAAGAGATTGACGGTAAGAACTATTTCTTCAGCTCTGCAGGTACTATGCAAGTTGGATGGCAGTGGTCAAATGATTCTTGGCATTATTACGCTACGTCTGGCGCACTCCAAACTGGTTGGTTGAAAGATGGTGATGCCTGGTATTATCTTGAAGGTAAGGAAGGCGTTATGTTAGTCGGCCTCCATCAAGTAGATGGTAAGCAATATTACTTTAGCAAATCTGGTGCCATGCAAACAGGCTGGAAATGGTTTGATAATCATTACCGTTACTTTGAATCAAATGGAGCCATGAAAACTGGTTGGATAAAAGACAAAGGCGTCTGGTATTATCTAAATCCTGAAGATGGCATCATGTTGGTTGGCCTTCATAAAGTAAATGGTGATCATTATTACTTTGATGAATCAGGAGCTATGCAAACGGGTTGGAAACAGCTTGATGGTAATTGGTACTATTTCCAAGCTGATGGTTCTTTGTTGAAGAACGCAACAACACCTGATGGTTACAAAGTAAACGAAGAAGGTATCTGGAAACAGGCTGTTGCTGCTGTAAATAGTGATGCAGTCAAGCCAGAACAGAAACAAGAAGCTAATTCCTCTATTGTTGAACAACCTAAACAAGATTCAAATCTAGAAGCCAACGCTTCTGAAAAGAAAGAAAACGAATAAAGAAGAAATCCCCTACTGGCAACTAATTTATCAGTAGGGGATTTTTTTAATTTCGTTTTAATTTAGCAAGTACAAGGTTCAGTGCATAGTGGAGTGTTTTGTCTTTGGTGATAAAGAGGGTCAAGAGGTAATAGATACCACAAGTTGCTACGGTAGAAAGAACCATGAGAATCATATTAAAGTTTACTGTGTAGGAACTGATTTGGAAAATCATCTTGAAAATATAGAAGATTGGGATAAAACCAAGGGATATGAGGCTATAACGTGTTAAGGTTACAAAGATTTCTTTTAAACTAATCAGTTGGTGCTTCTTGATAAAATGAATTTCAAGTAAAACAACGATAGTTTCTGCGATAATGGTCGTAGCGATGTAATACTCAGGTGCAAAAATATTATTGAAATACAAGATGCTATTTAATAGGATATTAGCCCCACCACCAAGGAAGTAGAAGGCGGTTAAGCGATTTTCATGGTCGTTGATAAAGATAATCTGTTTACCAAGAATCAACTCAATAGCCCAAATGATGGTACGAAAAGCGAAGACGCTAGTTACGATACCCGCTTCAAGATATTTTTCAGAAGAATAAATAACAGTTGCGTACCGCCCCAATATCATAATCCCGATACTAGTTGGAACCATAAGGAAATAGAATAAGGATGCCGCTTGATTCACGAGATAATTATAGGACTTGTAATCCTTTTTACCGAGATAGTAGCCAAGGCGCGGAATACTGACGTTGATAGCTCCACTTAAGACACTGGCAATCAACATGACAATACTATAGGCAATTGTATAATAAGAAATGTAGTTTTCATCTGGTCCCTTGGTGATAAACATTCTATCTAGCAAGGTATAAAGCATATTAGCGTTTGCTAAGAGAAGCATAGTGAAGAGCGGTTTAGAAGCTTTAGCAAGTTCGACGAAACCGATCTTAACAAAAGAAACTTCTCTCTTAATCCAAAGAAAACTGAGCAGGTAGTTGAGGACAGTGGTCGCTGTCATAACGATAGCATAAGGAACGATATCATCTGCCGTTTTAACGAAGGCGAAGATAGCGACCAGCATGGTAATTCGAATAATTAATGTTTTGTAGAGGATGAAGGCATAGTTTTCATAAGCCTCGTTCATCCATTCGATATTGAGAAATTGGAAGAGTGCTTGAGCCCCTAGGATGTAGTAGAGGACTTTCAGATTCTCAATGCTGGTGTCAAAGAAGATAATGAGGAAGTAGATACCTGTCGTCAGGAGAGAGGTAAAAACCGAGATATAAAACAACTTAGAAAAGACGTAGTTGATTTTATTCTTGTCATCCTTGACCTTGCTAATAGCTCGAATCCCGTAGTTGTATATTCCAAAGGCAGCTAGTGGAATAACGAAACTTGCCCAGGTATTGGCCGTATTGAAATAACCGTAATTGGATTTGCTGAGAATACGCGTCAGATAAGGGTTGGTTATCAGTGGAAAAACGATATTGAGAATATTGACCAGCAAGCTGGCCAAGGCATTTACTTTTATATTTTTCATTGTACTTTCTTTCTTAAATCTAAAATCATATCTAGTATTATATCACATTCTCGCTTCATTCTTTTGATAAAATCGTAAAAATCTAGTATAATAGATAGACTGAAAGTATGAGGTTACTAGATATGAAGATGAAACAAATTAGTGATACAACACTGAAAATCACGATGACTTTAGATGATTTGATGGACCGAGGAATGGAGATTGCAGACTTTCTCGTTCCTCAGGAAAAAACCGAAGAGTTTTTCTATGCTATTTTAGATGAGTTAGAGATGCCAGACAATTTCTTGGATAGTGGCATGCTGAGTTTCCGCGTGACGCCAAAACCTGATAAGGTGGACGTCTTTGTGACCAAATCCAAGATTGACCAAAATCTGGATTTTGAAGATTTGGCGGATCTACCCGACATGGAAGAATTAGCCCAAATGTCGCCGGATGAATTTCTCAAAACCTTGGAAAAGAGCATTGCAGATAAGACCAAGGACGATATTGAGGCCATCCAATCTCTAGAGCAGGTCGAAGCAAAGGAAGAAGAGCAAGAGCAGGCAGACAAGGAGATTGAGAGTAAGAAAGAACCTTATATCTACTATATCCTGCGCTTTGCAAGCCTTGCTGACTTAGTTGCTTTTGCAAAGACGGTTAACTACCAGATGGAAACCTCTGAACTCTATAAGATGAATGGGCACTACTATTTGACAATCTTAGTCGATGTAGAAAATCATCCTAGTCCATATCCAGCCTGGCTCTTGGCTCGTATGCGTGAGTTTGCAGACGACAGTGACATCAGTCGTTCAGTCTTGCAAGAGTATGGGCAAATCTTGATCAATCACGATGCAGTTCTCGGTCTGCAAAAGATTCGTTCATAATTTTTAAAATCAATTTTCATTTATCAGGAAAGACGAATCATGGGATTCGTTTTTTCTTTACTAGACTGAAATAGTGATTTACTATAATAGGAATTTTCACAAAATTCTGTTATAATGGCTATATCAGAAAATTTCTAGGAGACAAACATGACAGTTAAAATTGCTTTACTCGGATTTGGTACCGTTGCAAGTGGTGTGCCATTCCTCCTAAAGGAAAATGGAGAAAAAATCGTTCAGTCAGCTCATTCAGAGATTGAAGTAGCCAAGGTATTGGTCAAGGATGAAGATGAAAAGAACCGCTTGCTTGCAGCAGGAAATGACTTTAACTTTGTAACCAATGTAGATGATATTTTGTCAGATAAAGACATTACAATCGTAGTGGAATTGATGGGGCGTATCGAACCAGCTAAAACCTTTATCACTCGTGCCTTAGAAGCTGGGAAACACGTTGTTACTGCTAACAAGGACCTTTTGGCTGTTCATGGTGCAGAATTGTTAGAAATTGCTAAAGAGCATAATGTAGCACTTTACTACGAAGCAGCAGTAGCTGGTGGTATTCCAATTCTTCGCACTCTAGCAAATTCATTGGCTTCTGATAAAATCACGCGCGTTCTTGGTGTCGTTAACGGAACTTCTAACTTCATGATGACCAAGATGGTGGAAGAAGGCTGGTCTTATGATGATGCTTTGGCTGAAGCACAAAGATTAGGTTTTGCAGAAAGCGACCCTACAAATGACGTTGATGGGATTGATGCAGCCTACAAGATGGTGATTTTGAGCCAGTTTGCTTTTGGTATGAAGGTTGCCTTTGACGATGTAGCCCACAAGGGAATCCGCAACATCACACCAGAAGACGTAGCTGTAGCCCAAGACCTTGGCTATGTAGTGAAATTGGTTGGTTCTATCGAGGAAACTCCTTCAGGTATTGCTGCAGAAGTGACTCCAACCTTCCTTCCTAAAGCACACCCACTTGCCAGTGTGAATGGAGTAATGAACGCAGTCTTTGTAGAGTCTATCGGCATCGGTGAATCTATGTACTACGGACCAGGTGCGGGTCAAAAACCAACTGCAACAAGTGTTGTAGCAGATATTGTCCGTATCGTTCGTCGCTTGAATGATGGTACTATTGGTAAAGACTTCAACGAATATAGCCGTGAATTGGTCTTGGCTAATCCAGAAGATGTCAAAGCTAATTACTACTTCTCAATCTTGGCTCCAGACTCAAAAGGTCAGGTTTTGAAACTTTCTGAAATCTTTAATGCTCAAGATATTTCCTTCAAGCAAATCCTCCAAGATGGCAAAGAGGGTGACAAGGCGCGTGTAGTGATTATCACTCATAAGATTAATAAAGCGCAGCTTGAGAATGTTTCAGCTGAGTTGGCCAAAGCTTCAGAATTTGACCTCTTGAATACCTTCAAGGTGTTAGGAGAATAGGATGAAGATTATTGTACCTGCAACCAGTGCCAATATCGGGCCAGGTTTTGATTCGGTCGGTGTAGCTGTAACCAAGTATCTTCAAATTGAGGTCTGTGAAGAACGGGATGAGTGGTTGATTGAACACCAGATTGGTAAATGGATTCCCCATGACGAGCGTAATCTCTTGCTTAAGATTGCCTTGCAAATTGCACCTGACTTGAAACCAAGACGCTTGAAAATGACCAGTGATGTTCCCTTGGCGCGTGGTTTGGGTTCTTCTAGCTCGGTTATCGTTGCTGGAATTGAACTGGCTAACCAATTAGGCAAGCTCAACTTATCTAACCACGACAAATTGCAGTTGGCAACCAAGATTGAAGGGCATCCTGACAATGTAGCTCCAGCTATCTATGGAAATCTTGTTATTGCGAGTTCCGTTGAAGGTCAAGTCTCTGCTATCGTAGCAGACTTCCCAGAATGTGATTTTCTAGCTTACATTCCTAACTATGAATTGCGCACTCGCGACAGTCGTGGTGTCTTGCCTAAAAAATTGTCCTACAAGGAAGCTGTTGCAGCTAGTTCTATCGCCAATGTGGCCGTTGCAGCCTTGTTAGCAGGAGATATGGTGACAGCTGGACAAGCAATCGAGGGGGATCTCTTCCACGAGCGTTATCGTCAAAGTCTGGTCCGTGAATTTGCGACGATTAAGCAAGTAGCTAAAGAGAATGGTGCCTATGCAACCTATCTCTCTGGTGCCGGACCGACAGTGATGGTCTTGGCTTCTCATGACAAGATGCCAGCGATTAAGGCAGAATTGCAAAAGCAGCCTTTCAAAGGCAAACTTCATGATTTGAAAGTTGATACCCAAGGTGTCCGTGTCGAAACAAAGTAAAGAAATAGAAGATAGGATGGGGAAACTCTCGACCAGAGGGCTTCCTGTCCTTTTTTTGAAAAGAAGTTTATACTCAATGAAAAATCAAAGAGCAAACTAAGAAGCTAGCCGCAGGTCGCTCAAAACATGGTTTTGAGGTTGTAGATGAAACTGACGAAGTCAGCTCAAAATACTGTTTTGAGGTTGCAGATGTAAGCTGACGTGCTTTGAAGAGATTTTCGAAGATTATTAGTTAAAAACTTGATAAAGGAGAAAAAAAGATGGCAGAAATTTATCTAGCAGGTGGTTGTTTTTGGGGCCTAGAGGAGTATTTTTCACGAATTTCAGGCGTATTAGCAACCAGTGTTGGCTACGCTAATGGCCAAGTCGAAACGACCAATTACCAGCTACTCAAGGAAACAGACCATGCAGAGACTGTTCAAGTGATTTATGATGAGAAAGCAGTGTCACTTAGAGAGATTTTGCTTTATTATTTCCGTGTTATTGATCCCTTGTCTATTAACCAACAAGGGAATGACCGTGGTCGCCAATATCGAACTGGGATTTACTATCAGGATGAAGCAGACTTGCCAGCTATCTACACAGTGGTGCAGGAGCAGGAACGTATGCTGGGTCGAAAGATTGCAGTAGAAGTGGAGAAACTTCGCCACTACATTTTAGCAGAAGACTACCATCAAGACTATCTCAAGAAAAATCCTTCAGGTTATTGTCATATCGATGTGACGGATGCTGATAAGCCATTGATTGACGCCTCTAACTATGAAAAGCCTAGTCAAGAGGTGTTAAAGGAAAGCTTAACTGAAGAGTCTTATCGTGTTACGCAAGAAGCTGCTACAGAGGCTCCATTTAGTAATGCTTATGACCAGACCTTTGAAGAAGGGATTTATGTAGACATCACGACAGGGGAGCCACTCTTTTTTGCTAAGGATAAGTTTGCCTCAGGTTGTGGTTGGCCAAGTTTTAGTCGTCCGATTTCTAAGGAGTTGATTCACTATTACAAGGACCTGAGCCATGGAATGGAGCGAATCGAGGTTCGTTCTCGGTCAGGAAATGCTCACTTGGGTCATGTTTTCACAGATGGACCTCAGGAATTAGGTGGCCTGCGTTACTGTATTAATTCTGCATCTTTGCGTTTTGTAGCTAAGGATGAGATGGAAAAAGCAGGATATGGCTATCTATTACCTTACTTAAACAAATAAAACTGAGAGGGTGGGGCTTCCCACTTTCTTCATTTCCAGAATAAGAATAGAAGGGATCTATGAAACACTTACTATCTTACTTCAAACCCTACATCAAAGAGTCGATTCTAGCACCCCTGTTCAAGCTGCTAGAAGCTGTTTTTGAACTCTTGGTTCCCATGGTGATTGCTGGGATTGTTGACCAGTCCTTGCCCCAGAGAGATCAGGGACACCTCTGGATGCAGATTGGCCTGCTCCTTATCTTTGCACTGATTGGCGTTTTAGTGGCCTTGATAGCCCAGTTTTACTCAGCCAAGGCAGCGGTTGGATTTGCCAAGGAATTGACAGACGACCTTTATCGTCATATTCTTTCTTTACCTAAGGACAGCAGAGACCGTTTGACAACTTCTAGCTTGGTGACCCGCTTGACTTCGGATACCTACCAGATTCAGACTGGGATTAATCAATTCCTGCGTCTCTTTTTGCGAGCGCCTATTATCGTTTTTGGAGCCATTTTTATGGCCTATCGCATCTCAGCTGAGCTGACTTTCTGGTTCTTGGTCATGGTTGTCATTTTGACCCTTGTCATTGTCGGCCTCTCTCGACTGGTCAATCCTCTCTATAGCAGTCTCAGAAAGAAAACGGATCAGCTGGTTCAGGAAACGCGCCAGCAATTGCAAGGGATGCGAGTTATTCGTGCTTTTGGCCAGGAAAAACGAGAGTTACAGATTTTTCAAACCCTTAACCAACTTTATGCTAGATTGCAAGAAAAAACAGGCTTCTGGTCTAGTTTATTAACACCTCTGACCTATCTGATTGTCAATGGAACTCTCCTCGTCATCATCTGGCAGGGATATATTTCAATTCAAGGAGGTTTACTCAGTCAAGGAGCTCTCATTGCTCTTATCAACTACCTCTTGCAGATTTTGGTGGAATTGGTTAAGCTCGCCATGCTGATAAATTCTCTCAACCAGTCCTATATCTCAGCCAAGAGAATTGAGGAAGTTTTTACCGAAGCTCCAGAAGATATTTTTTCAGAATTAGAAGAAAAGCAAGCTACCGGTGATCGGGTTTTGCAAGTCAAAGAATTAACCTTTACCTATCCTGATGCGGCCCAGCCTTCTCTGAGAAACATTTCCTTTGATATGAATCAAGGGCAGATCCTTGGTATCATTGGGGGAACTGGTTCAGGTAAATCAAGCTTGGTGCAAGTCTTACTTGGTCTTTATCCAGCAGACAAGGGGAGCATTGATCTTTATCGAGATGGATGTAGTCCTCGTAATTTGGAGCAGTGGCGGTCTTGGATTGCCTACGTGCCCCAAAGGGTCGAACTCTTTAAAGGAACTATTCGTTCCAACTTGACTCTAGGTTTCAATCGAGAAGTATCTGACCAGGAACTATGGCAGGCCTTGGAGATTGCGCAAGCTAAGGATTTTGTCAGTGAAAAGGAAGGACTTTTGGATGCCCTAGTTGAGGGAGGAGGGCGAAATTTCTCAGGCGGACAAAAACAAAGGCTATCTATTGCCCGAGCAGTCTTGCGACAAGCTCCATTTCTCATCCTAGATGATGCGACCTCGGCCCTCGACACCATCACTGAGTCCAAGCTCTTGAAAGCAATTCGAGAAAACTTACCTAACACGAGCTTAATCTTGATTTCTCAACGGACTTCGACACTTCAGATGGCTGACCAGATTCTCCTCTTGGAAAAAGGTGAGCTCCTAGCTGTTGGCAAGCACGAGGACTTGATGAAAACTAGCCAAGTCTATCGCGAAATCAACGCATCTCAAAATGGAAAGGAGGACTAGCATGAGACGACAAACCGCAAACCAGACGCTCAAACGTTTGGCCATAGATTTAGCAAACCATCCTTTCCTCCTTTTACTTGCCTTTCTAGGAACTATTGCCCAAGTTGCTTTATCGATCTACCTACCTATCTTGATTGGGCAGGTCATTGACCAGGTCCTCGTAACTGGTTCTTCACCAGTTTTTTGGCAGATTTTCATCCAGATTATCTTGGTGATCATAGGAAATACACTGGTACAATGGGCCAATCCTCTTCTTTATAATCGTCTAATCTTCTCTTATACCAGAGACTTGCGAGAGCGAATCATTCATAAGCTCCATCGTTTACCGATTGCTTTTGTAGATCGGCAGGGCAGTGGAGAGATGGTTAGTCGTGTGACCACAGACATAGAACAGCTGGCAGCCGGCTTGACCATGATTTTTAACCAATTTTTCATTGGCATCTTGATGATTTTGGTTAGTATTCTAGCCATGCTCCAAATTCACCTCCTCATGACCCTCTTGGTCTTGCTGTTGACGCCCCTGTCTATGGTGATTTCACGTTTTATTGCCAAACGTTCCTATCATCTCTTTCAGAAGCAAACAGAGACCAGGGGGATTCAGACTCAGTTGATTGAAGAATCACTTAGCCAGCAGACCATTATCCAGTCCTTCAATGCTCAAACAGAGTTTATCCAAAGACTGCACGAGGCGAATGACAACTACGCAGGCTATTCTCAGTCAGCCATCTTTTATTCCTCAACGGTTAATCCTTCGACTCGCTTTGTCAATGCGCTCATTTATGCTCTTCTAGCTGGAGTGGGAGCCTATCGTATCATGATGGGTTCAACTTTGACCATTGGGCGTTTAGTGACTTTTTTGAACTATGTCCAACAGTATACCAAGCCCTTTAATGATATTTCTTCTGTTTTAGCTGAGTTGCAAAGTGCTCTCGCTTGCGCAGAGCGTGTCTATGCTGTTTTAGAAAGTCCTGAGGTTGCTGAAACAGGTAAGGAAGTCTTGACCAGTGACCAAGTTAAGGGAGCCATTTCCTTTAAGCATGTTTCTTTTGGATACAATCCTGAAAGGATCTTGATTAAGGATTTGTCTATCGATATCCCAGCTGGTAGCAAGGTAGCCATCGTTGGTCCGACAGGTGCTGGTAAGTCAACTCTTATCAATCTCCTCATGCGTTTTTATCCTATTAACTCGGGAGATATCTTGTTAGATGGGCAATCCATTTATGATTATACCCGAGCGTCATTGAGACAGCAGTTTGGGATGGTACTCCAAGAAACCTGGCTCAAGCAAGGGACCATTCATGACAATATTGCCTTTGGAAATCCTGATGCCAGTAGGGAGCAGGTGATTGCTGCTGCCAAAGCAGCCAACGCAGACTTTTTCATCCAACAGTTGCCACAGGGATACGATACCAAGTTGGAAAATGCAGGAGAATCTCTATCTGTCGGTCAGGGCCAGCTCTTGACCATCGCCCGAGTCTTTCTAGCTATCCCAAAGATTCTTATCTTAGACGAAGCAACTTCTTCCATCGATACACGAACAGAAGTGCTAGTACAGGATGCCTTTGCCAAACTCATGAAGGGGCGCACAAGCTTTATTATTGCTCACCGTTTGTCAACCATTCAGGATGCGGATCTGATTCTAGTCTTGGTAGATGGCGACATTGTTGAGTATGGGAACCATCAGGATCTCATGACTAGAAAGGGCAAGTATTACCAAATGCAAAAAGCTGCGGCTTTTAGCTCTGAATAATCCTTTCTATTTTGCAATATTATGGAAAAAAGTTGCCTTCGGGTGACTTTTTTGTTACAATAGCTAGAAAAATTATTCACTGTAAATTGTCTTATAGAAAAGGAGCCTATAATGAAAGTCTATCAGCATGTAAATATCGTGACTTGTGACAAAGATTTCCATGTTTATTTGGATGGTGTCTTAGCCGTTAAGGACTCTCAAATCGTCTATGTCGGCCAAGAGGAGCCAGAGATTTTAGAGCAGGCTGAGCAGATTATAGACTATCAGGGAGCCTGGATCATGCCTGGTTTGGTCAATTGCCATACCCATTCTGCTATGACAGGCTTACGAGGGATTCAGGATGATAGCAATCTCCACGAATGGCTCAATGACTATATTTGGCCAGCAGAAGCAGGATTTACTCCCGATATGACTACCAAGGCAGTCAAAGAAGCTCTGACAGAGATGCTCCAGTCAGGGACAACAACCTTCAACGATATGTATAATCCCAATGGTGTGGATATTGAGCAAATTTATCAGGCAGTCAAGGCATCTAAGATGCGTTGTTATTTCTCACCGACCCTCTTTTCTTCAGAGGCAGAAACAACTGCTGAGACCATAAGCAGAACACGTGCCATCATAGAGGAAATCTTAGAATATGAAAACCCAAATTTCAAGGTTATGGTAGCTCCTCATTCTCCATATAGCTGTAGTAGAGACTTGCTGGAAGCGAGCTTAGAAATGGCAAAAGAGCTGAATATTCCTATCCATATTCATGTGGCGGAGACTAAGGAGGAATCAGGAATTATCCTGAAACGATACGGCAAACGCCCCCTCGCCTTTCTAGAAGAATTGGGTTACTTAGATCATCCGTCTGTCTTTGCTCACGGGGTCGAATTAAACGAGAGAGAAATTGAACGCTTGGCAACTTCTCAAGTATCTATTGCTCACAATCCTATTAGTAACCTCAAACTGGCTTCTGGAATCGCTCCAATCATCCAACTCCAAAAAGCAGGAGTAGCAGTGGGGATTGCGACAGACTCGGTTGCTTCCAATAACAATCTAGATATGTTTGAGGAAGGACGCACAGCAGCCCTTCTTCAAAAGATGAAAAGTGGAGATGCCAGCCAATTTCCTATTGAAACAGCCCTCAAAGCTCTGACGATAGAGGGTGCTAAGGTTCTAGGAATGGAAAAGCAGATAGGAAGCCTAGAAGTTGGCAAGCAAGCAGATTTTCTGGTCATTCAACCACAGGGAAAAATCCATCTTCAGCCTCAGAAAAATATGCTCTCTCACCTGGTTTATGCAGTCAAAGCCAGTGATGTTGACGATGTTTATATCGCTGGAGAACAGGTGGTTAAGCAAGGCAAAGTTTTGACAGTAGAGATTTAAAAAAATTCAAAAAAAGTTTGCAAAAATCTTGCATTCTTTTTTTGTCTATGCTATACTTATATACGGTTTGAAAAAACTGCCTAAGACAGTAGGGGAGCTTGACTCGTAAATATCCTACCGAGGACAAAACGTATCATGTAAAAAGAAGCGTATTGTACTTTCGTGTCTAGGTTTGGGCGCGTTTTTCTTTTGGAAAAATTCCCCAAGCAAAATAATTACGGAGGTGAACACACTAATGAGTGAAGCAATTATTGCTAAAAAAGCGGAACTAGTTGACGTAGTAGCTGAAAAAATGAAAGCTGCTGCATCTATCGTCGTTGTAGACGCTCGTGGTTTGACAGTTGAGCAAGATACAGTTCTTCGTCGTGAGCTTCGTGGAAGCGAAGTTGAGTATAAAGTCATTAAAAACTCAATCTTGCGTCGTGCAGCTGAAAAAGCTGGTCTTGAAGATCTTGCATCAGTATTTGTTGGACCATCTGCAGTAGCATTTTCTAACGAAGATGTTATCGCACCAGCGAAAATCTTGAACGACTTTGCTAAAAACGCTGAAGCACTTGAAATCAAAGGTGGTGCAATCGAAGGCGCTGTCGCATCTAAAGAAGAAATCGTTGCTCTTGCAACTCTTCCAAACCGCGAAGGACTTCTTTCTATGCTCCTTTCTGTACTTCAAGCGCCAGTGCGCAACGTTGCTCTTGCAGTCAAAGCGGTTGCAGACAACAAAGAAGACGCAGCTTAATCTTAAGCTACGCAGCGTAGCCTAGCTACGGAAAAACTATTATAAAATTAAAAACTTATTTGGAGGAAATAACAATGGCATTGAACATTGAAAACATTATTGCTGAAATTAAAGAAGCTTCAATCCTTGAATTGAACGACCTTGTAAAAGCTATCGAAGAAGAATTTGGTGTAACTGCAGCTGCTCCTGTAGCTGTTGCTGCAGCTGGTGCTGCTGACGCTGGTGCTGCTAAAGACTCATTTGACGTTGAGTTGACAGCTGCTGGTGACAAAAAAGTTGGCGTTATCAAAGTTGTACGTGAAATCACTGGTCTTGGACTTAAAGAAGCTAAAGAACTTGTTGATGGTGCACCAGGTGTCATCAAAGAAGGCGTTCCAACTGCAGAAGCTGAAGAAATCAAAGCTAAATTGGAAGAAGCTGGAGCTTCAGTTACTCTTAAATAATAGAGCGACTACATTAGTAGCTTAAAAAACATATAAAACCGCTATTCTTAGGAGTAGCGGTTTTTTCTTTTGGTTCAAGAAGGGGCAAAAAAGGGGCGAACTAATTATATAGTTTATCTAGGAGACAAACAAGTTTTGAATAATAGGCTTTCCATAAAAAATGATACAAGTTTTTACCCTTCAGGATTTATTTTTTTCTAGTATCATCATTCCTATGAACAGTAGAAAAGTAAGTTTTTAATTTATTGATACTCTGGATATTATAATCTCAGTATTAAAGAACTTTATTGAAGGTAATTTTCGAACGGTTTGAGGTAATTTCAATGAAATTTTAATAGATATTTCAATTTTCTTCTTGACTCTGACCTTAGGTAAGGGATTATACTAATAATAGATAAGAAAGGAGCTTACCATGCAAATCAATATGATTCGTTCAGATAAAGTTTACCAAGAGATGCTCGAGCTTCCTTTAGAAAAAAGAGAAGGTTGCTTTCGAGCTAAAATATTAGCACCTTTTGCAATGAAATACCAAACGCAACACATTCCTCTGAAAGCAAAGTATCCTGGAGGATTTGATGCTCTTTTCCTACTTGGCTTTATGAATCAGTTACCCTCAACTCTCTCAGAAAAGGATAGACCAGCTATCGACTCTCTGAGCTCTGATCAACTCTGGCAGGACTGCCAGGATACCATCAAAAGGAGTATGGGGCTTTTTGAGCAGGCTGGCTATGACTTAGATGTTGAGGATTACCATTTTACTATTTTATTGGGCAATCCAGAAAAACCTATGCTACAGCTCAATAAGGGTTATAGCGGAGATGGCGGAATTCCAGGCTACCTCATGCTTAGTCTGCTACCAAATGACTATACTTTACTACGTGTGCAGGCTGCGTTGGCTCACGAGTGCAATCACAATGTACGTTTCCAATTTATCAAATGGAACCAGCAGACGACACTAGCAGACTGGGTAGTCAGTGAAGGATTGGCAGAGTCTTTTGCGGCTGAGCTCTATGGCAAAGATCTCATTGGGCCTTGGGTCACTTCAACCAGTCCAGAGCAGTTAGAAGAGATTAAGCCCATCATCTCAAGTCAGCTTCAGCTAACAGGTATGGCGGAAATGGCTCCTTATCTCTACGGTGATGAAATTGCTGAGATTCAAGGTCAAATAACGGTTGGAATGCCCTATGCTGCAGGCTATGCTTATGGTTATCATTTGATACAAGCTTATCTGAAAAAGACTGGCAAGAGCATTATTGAGGCTACAGTGACACCTACAGAAGAGATTTTAGAGGCGACGAAAGATTTTTGGAAATGACACTTTGGCTTGATAATCTGCCAGAATCTGATATAATGTAGGTAATTTCAGGAGGTGACTATATGTACTATAAAAGAGTTGAATTGAAAGTCACAAATCAAGGTATCCATGAGCGTAAGATTTTTCAAGGTGTCAAAATTTTCAGTCGTAGTAAGTTGTCCAAAGATCAGAAAAGCATTCTAACACAGAAGCTTTACCTGACACCGAAGCAGAACATCGTTTACTATCAACGGACAGATATCAACTATGACCAGAACTGGTATCATCATAAGGACTATTATGAATTAGCTTATGGTCAGATGGATAGAGAGACGGTTTTTAAGGTTTGTCAAGATTTTGACGAACTAAGTCCTTTTCTGGAAAATGAGCTGCTGGAGAAGTTAAAAGAAAAGCAGTCAACAGGCAAATTTTTTGAAAAATTAGATATATAAAAATCCGGCTGCTTTTATAAGCAGTCGGATTTCTTCTAGTGTGATAGTGCTGAAACAATACCTTTACTATCATAGCATTGGCTACATTTTTAAAAGTTGTTTTAGCTGTGTTGAGGATCTTGATTCTGATATCCTCGAGACGACCAGAGTATACTAACATCTATTCATCTGATGAGAGGGATTTTATCATCCAGATATTCATAGCAGGGTGGCCGGCGGCGTTAGAAAGTGGTTGTTGCAATGCTGTAAAACCATAGTGCTGATAGATTGCCATAGCCGTAGCCAGTTCAGTAGAGGTTTCTAGATAAAGCTGTTCATAACCTGCTAAGTGGGCTTCCTGGAATATCCGCTTTATCAACCTGCTAGAATAGCCTTTGCCACGGCTATTTTTAGTGACATACAGTTTTTGTAATTCAGCAATCTTATCGGACACTGGTGCAAAGCCACCACAGCCAACCAGCTGTCCTTCATCTTCCAGAACAAAGTAAGCTGCTCTCTCTTGCTGTTGATAATAGTCGGCCAAATGATCTAGATGAGAATCAAAGTAGACAGTTCCTGGTTTGTCAAGTCCGAATTCTTCTAGGCTGGCTCGAATGAGCTGCGCTACAGCTGAATTGTCTCTCACTTCCATTGGCCGTAAGTTCATCATTTGTCCTCCGATAGGATGTATCGACTAATTAAACAATACCTTGTGCAATCATAGCGTTTGCTACGTTTTCGAAGGCAGCGATATTTGCTCCTGCAAGGTAGTCAGTACCAAGTCCGTATGTTTCAGCAGTTGTTTTAGCTGTATTGAAGATGTTTGTCATGATGTCTTTGAGGCGTCCATCAACTTCTTCACGTGTCCATGAGAGGCGAAGGCTGTTTTGGCTCATTTCAAGCGCTGATACAGCTACACCACCAGCGTTAGCAGCTTTGGCAGGTCCGTAAAGGATTCCGTTTTCTTTGTAGACTTTAATCGCATCAAGGTCACTAGGCATGTTAGCACCTTCAGATACACAGATAACGCCTTGAGCAACCAAACGTTTAGCTGCTTCACCGTTGATTTCGTTTTGAGTCGCACATGGAAGAGCGATGTCGTAGTTACCAGCGTAAGTCCATACAGAACCTTCATGGTAAGTAGCAGTTGCTTTCTCAGCTGCATACTCAGTCAAACGAGCACGACGTTTTTCTTTAACATCAACCAAAAGATCGAAGTCAATACCATTTTCGTCGATGACATAACCGTTTGAGTCAGATACAGAGATGACAGTTGCACCAAGTTCAGTCGCTTTTTGAAGAGCGTATTGAGCTACGTTACCAGAACCTGAAATAACCACTTTCTTACCAGCAAAACTGTTACCATTAGCTTTGAGCATTTCTTCAGTGTAGTAAACCAAACCATAACCAGTTGCTTCTGGACGAATCAAGCTACCACCAAATCCAAGAGGTTTACCAGTCAAGACACCCGCATCAAATTGGTTAAGACGTTTGTATTGCCCGTAAAGGTAACCAATTTCTCGTCCACCAACACCGATATCACCAGCAGGTACATCAAGAGATGGTCCGATGTATTTTTGCAATTCAGTCATGAAGCTTTGGCAGAAGCGCATCACTTCAGCATCAGTCTTCCCTTTAGGATCGAAGTCTGATCCCCCTTTACCTCCACCGATTGGAAGTCCAGTCAAAACGTTTTTAAAGATTTGTTCGAAGCCGAGGAATTTCAAGATCCCTTGGTTTACAGTTGGGTGGAAACGAAGTCCGCCTTTATATGGTCCAACAGCTGAGTTGAATTGAACACGGTAACCACGGTTGACTTGGACTTTACCTTCACGGTCAACCCAAGGAACACGGAAAGAAATCACGCGCTCAGGCTCAGTGATACGTGCCAAGATGTTTTCTTCGATATACTCAGGGTGTTTTTCAAAGACAGGCTCCAAGGTACTGAAGAATTCCTCAACCGCCTGGAGAAATTCAGCCTCATGCCCGTTACGAGCTTTCACAGTTGCAAACACGCTTTGGATATAGTCTTTAGCAGATGTCATATCGTTCTCCTTTTTGTTGTTATATTTTATTACATGAGCCATTATAGCAGAAATTTTTTTGAGTGTAAAGAAAAAAACAGAAATTTTCTAAAAATTCTTTCAATTTACAAAACCGAACGTTTTAGATAGAAATTAGTTTCTCAAAGAGAAAATTTGAAAGTATGGTATAATATTAGAAATAAAAGGAATCTGGAGGATCAGAATCATGGTATCAACGAAAACACAAATAGCTGGCTTTGAGTTTGACAATTGCTTGATGAATGCAGCGGGTGTGGCTTGTATGACGATAGAGGAACTAGAAGGGGTCAAAAACTCAACAGCGGGAACCTTTGTCACGAAGACTGCGACCTTGGACTTTCGTCAGGGAAATCCTGAACCACGTTACCAGGATGTTCCACTTGGTTCTATCAACTCCATGGGCTTGCCAAATAATGGCTTAGACTACTATCTGGACTATCTTTTGGACTTGCAGGAAAAAGAGCCAAACCGTACTTTCTTCCTATCTTTAGTTGGCATGTCCCCAGAAGAAACACATGCCATCTTGAAAAAAGTTCAAGAGAGTGAGTTTAAAGGACTGACGGAGCTTAATCTCTCTTGCCCAAATGTTCCAGGAAAACCTCAGATTGCCTATGATTTTGAGACAACAGACCGTATCTTGTCAGAGGTATTTACCTACTTTATAAAACCTCTTGGAATTAAATTACCACCATATTTTGATATTGTTCACTTTGACCAAGCGGCAGCTATTTTCAACAAGTATCCGCTCAAGTTTGTTAACTGTGTTAACTCTATCGGAAACGGTCTTTATATAGAAGATGAATCGGTTGTCATTCGTCCTAAAAATGGTTTCGGTGGCATTGGTGGGGAGTATATCAAACCAACTGCTCTAGCTAATGTCCATGCCTTCTACCAACGTCTCAATCCGCAAATCAAAATCATCGGAACGGGTGGCGTTCTGACGGGTCGTGATGCCTTTGAACACATCCTTTGCGGTGCTAGTATGGTGCAAGTAGGAACGACGCTCCACAAGGAAGGCGTCGGTGTTTTTGAACGCATTACCAAAGAACTAAAAGCAATCATGGCAGAAAAAGGTTATAAGAACCTAGAAGATTTCCGTGGGAAATTGCGCTATATTGATTAAGTTTAATAAAAAATCAGAAGAAAGAAGAGAAGATGCTAGCCATTGAAGACAGTCAGAAGTTGACTTTATCAAATCTATCTAGCTTGAACCTATTTACAGGGACAGATCAGGGTCAGTTTGAAGTTATGAAGAGTCAAGTGTTGAAGCAGATTGGTTATGATCCAGCTGATCTCAATTTTGCTTACTTTGATATGAAAGAAGTAGCTTATAAAGACTTAGAGTTGGAGTTGGTCAGTCTCCCTTTCTTTGCGGATGAGAAAATCGTGATATTAGACCATTTTGTCGATATTACAACTGCCAAAAAACGCTTTTTAACAGATGATGAGCTCAAGTCATTTGAGGAATACCTTGACAATCCTTCACCGACGACTAAACTTTTGATTTTTGCGGAAGGAAAACTGGATAGTAAGAGACGGCTGGTCAAATTGCTCAAACGAGATGCGACTGTCTTTGATGCTATTGAACCCAAGGAACAAGAACTCCGCCAGTATTTCCAAAAATGGAGTCAGACACAAGGTCTGCAGTTTGTGGGGCAATCCTTTGAAAATCTACTTCTCAAATCTGGTTTTCAATTTAGTGAAATCCAGAAAAATCTCCTTTTTTTACAGTCTTATAAGTCAGATGGCATGATAGAGGAGAAGGATATTGTCGAGGCTATACCAAAGACCCTGCAGGACAATATTTTTGATTTGACTCAGCTTATTTTAGCTAAGAAGATTGACCTGGCCCGTGACCTGGTTAGAGACTTGACCTTGCAAGGGGAGGATGAGATCAAGCTCATAGCTGTTATGTTAGGACAGTTTCGTACCTTTACCCAAGTGAAGATTTTATCAGAGACTGGTCAGACGGAATCGCAGATTGCAAGCAGTCTGGGAACTTATTTGGGGCGCAATCCTAATCCTTATCAAATCAAGTTTGCATTGAGAGATTCGAGAGGGATTTCCATTGCCTTTCTCAAGCGAGCGATTTCTTATTTGATTGAAACAGACTACCAGATTAAGACAGGTGTCTATGAAAAAGGGTACCTGTTTGAAAAGGCACTTTTGCAGATCGCGGCAGAAGCAAATTGAGCAAAAAACTTGAAAAAAGAGGATGATTGCGTTATCATTTTCATATAGAAAGAAAAAGAGGTATTACAGATGGCTATTATCTTACCAGACCTTCCATACGCATACGACGCTTTGGAACCATACATCGATGCAGAAACAATGCACTTGCACCATGACAAACACCATCAAACCTACGTCAACAATGCAAATGCAGCTCTTGAAAAACACCCTGAAATTGGTGAAGACCTTGAAGCCTTGCTTGCTGATGTAGAATCTATCCCAGCTGATATCCGTCAAGCACTTATCAACAATGGTGGTGGACACTTGAACCACGCTCTTTTCTGGGAATTGATGACTCCTGAAAAGACTGCTCCTTCAGCAGAACTTGCAGCAGCAATTGATGCAACATTTGGTTCATTTGAAGAGTTCCAAGCAGCCTTTACAGCAGCAGCTACAACTCGCTTCGGTTCTGGATGGGCATGGTTGGTTGTCAACAAAGAAGGAAAACTTGAAGTAACTTCAACAGCAAACCAAGACACACCAATCTCAGAAGGTAAAAAACCAATCTTGGGCTTGGACGTTTGGGAACATGCTTACTACGTGAAATACCGCAACGTGCGTCCTGACTACATCAAAGCTTTCTTCTCAGTCATTAACTGGAACAAAGTAGACGAGCTTTACGCAGCAGCTAAATAAAAAATATGGAGGGAAGAGTCAATCTTCTCTTTTTAAGGTTATAAAGCAGAAGTCTGACAAAATCGTCAGACTTTTTTCATTTTCAGGATATTCGTGCCAACTTGTAGAAAATATGGTAAAATAGAGTGTTAAGTAATCGTGGAAAAGGAAGACTATGCGTAAAGAAATTGCACCTGAATTATACAATTATAACAAGTTTCCTGGCCCAGAATTTCATGTAAATGGGGATAAGGTTGAGACTGAAGAGATCGCTTTTACCTTGGTTGAAAATATCAAGGATGCTTTCGATGTGACAGTCTTTAATCAACGCTTTTCAGAAGTGTTGACCAAGTTTGATTATGTCGTGGGGGACTGGAGTAATGAACAGCTCCGCCTACGTGGTTTTTACAAAGACGATCGAACAGAGGAAAAAATTGAAAAAATCAGTCGTTTACAGGACTATCTTTTGGAGTATTGTAGTTATGGTTGTGCCTATTTTGTCCTAGAAAATCAAGCACCGAAACGGGCTTCATTTGACAAAAAAATGCGTAAAAAGGATGAGGAAAACCTTCCTAGAAGAGGCAAGAAACCTTCGCAAAACAAGAGAAAACCAAATGCGGATAAGCGAAATAGACGTCGTCATAAGGACCAAAAGTCTCAGAAAGAGGACAAGGGACAGCGCCATTTTGTCATTCGTCAAAAATAGATAGAGAATAAGGAGAAGAGATGAAACCGTCTATTTATAGTTTAACACGTCAAGCCATGCAAGAATGGGTATTAGAACAAGGAGAAAAGAAATTCCGAGCAGATCAGATCTGGGAATGGCTCTACCGTAAACGTGTCCAGTCATTTGAAGAAATGACCAACCTTTCCAAGGGTTTGATTGCCAAGCTCAATGAGCAGTTTGTGGTAAATCCATTGAAACAACGCATCGTACAAGAGTCGGCTGACGGTACTGTTAAGTATCTTTTCGAGTTGCCAGATGGTATGTTGATTGAAACAGTACTGATGCGTCAACACTACGGGCTGTCAGTCTGTGTGACCACTCAGGTCGGCTGTAATATTGGTTGTACCTTCTGTGCGTCAGGTTTGATCAAGAAGCAACGTGACCTCAATAACGGGGAAATTGTAGCGCAGATTATGTTGGTTCAGAAATACTTTGATGAACGTGGTCAGGATGAACGTGTCAGCCATATCGTTGTTATGGGAATTGGTGAACCATTTGATAATTACAACAATGTTTTGAATTTTGTCCGTACCATCAATGATGACAAGGGAATGGCTATCGGTGCTCGTCACATCACTGTTTCAACCTCAGGTTTGGCCCATAAAATTCGTGACTTTGCTAATGAAGGTGTACAGGTCAATCTGGCTGTGTCTCTTCACGCACCCAATAATGAATTGCGTTCAAGCATCATGAAGATTAACCGTGCCTTTCCGATAGAAAAGCTCTTTGCAGCTATTGAGTACTATATCGAAACAACCAATCGCCGTGTGACCTTTGAATACATCATGCTCAATGAAGTCAACGACGGTGTTGAACAAGCCTTGGAGTTGGCTGAATTGCTCAAGAACATCAAGAAATTGTCTTATGTCAACTTGATTCCCTATAACCCAGTTAGTGAACATGACCAATATAGCCGTAGTCCTAAAGAGCGCGTGATGGCCTTCTACGATACCCTCAAGAAAAAAGGGGTCAACTGTGTTGTCCGTCAAGAGCATGGTACAGATATTGATGCAGCTTGTGGACAATTACGCTCCAATACAATGAAACGTGACCGCCAGAAGGCAGTCGCAGCGGTAAATCCATAAAATGACTAAAAAAAGAGAATTAATCTTAAGATTGGGAGTGGCTATTTACAGTCTTTGCATTGTCTGTTTTTGCTTCACTCCCCAGCCTCAACTTCCTACAGGAGTGGAAACTCCAGGTATTCAAACTTTTGGACGCCTGGTTTTTCTTTTAACTCCCTTAAACTCCCTTTGGAATCTGGGTGAAGTAACCAGTTTGGGACAAGTCATTTGGATCTTTTTGCAGAACATTTTAAATGTCTTCTTGCTTTTCCCACTAGTCTTTCAACTGATTTACCTCTGTCCAAATTTACGACAAACGAAAAAAATCATCCTTCTCAGTTTTCTACTGAGTCTAGGAATTGAGTGCACGCAACTGGTCTTAGACTTTTTCTTTGATTTTAATCGCGTCTTTGAGATTGATGATTTGTGGACCAATACCCTGGGAGGCTATCTGGCTTGGGTCCTCTATAAAGGACTGCATAAAAACAAGATAAGGAATTAGAATGAGTATTTTAGAAGTTAAAAATCTGAGTCACGGTTTTGGTGACCGTGCAATTTTTGAAGATGTGTCCTTCCGTCTCCTCAAGGGAGAGCATATCGGTCTAGTTGGTGCTAACGGTGAAGGGAAATCAACCTTTATGAGCATCGTGACTGGTAAGATGTTGCCAGATGAAGGGAAGGTGGAGTGGTCCAAATATGTGACTGCTGGCTATCTGGATCAGCACGCTGTGCTAAAGGAAGGTCAAACCGTGCGTGATGTCTTGCGTACAGCCTTTGATGAGCTATTTAAAGCAGAAGCTCGTATCAACGACCTCTATATGGAAATGGCCGAAGACGGAGCAGATATTGACGCGCTAATGGAAGAAGTTGGCGAACTCCAAGACCGTTTGGAGAGTCGAGATTTTTATACTTTAGATGCTAAGATTGATGAAGTAGCGCGTGCTCTCGGTGTCATGGACTATGGCATGGATACAGATGTAACAGCCTTATCAGGTGGACAAAGAACCAAGGTGCTTTTGGCTAAACTCCTCCTCGAAAAGCCAGATATTTTGCTGCTTGACGAGCCAACCAACTACTTGGATGCTGAACACATTGACTGGCTCAAGCGTTATCTCCAAAACTATGAGAACGCTTTTGTCCTTATTTCGCATGATATTCCTTTCCTCAACGACGTAATCAATATCGTCTACCATGTGGAAAATCAACAGTTGACGCGTTACTCTGGTGACTACTACCAGTTCCAAGAAATCTATGCCATGAAGAAATCTCAACTGGAAGCAGCCTATGAGCGTCAACAGAAAGAAATTGCCGACCTCAAGGATTTCGTAGCCCGCAATAAAGCCCGTGTTGCAACGCGTAATATGGCCATGTCCCGTCAAAAGAAACTCGACAAGATGGATATCATTGAACTGCAAAGCGAGAAACCAAAGCCATCCTTTGATTTTAAACCGGCTCGTACTCCTGGTCGCTTTATCTTCCAAGCCAAGGACTTGCAGATTGGTTATGACCGTCCTCTTACCAAGCCTTTAAACCTTACTTTTGAACGCAATCAAAAGGTTGCCATTATTGGAGCCAATGGTATCGGGAAAACAACTCTCTTGAAGTCTCTCTTGGGAATTATCCCACCAATTGCTGGAGAAGTTGAACGAGGTGATTACCTAGAACTGGGCTACTTTGAACAGGAAGTAGAAGGTGGAAATCGTCAAACACCACTAGAGGCTGTCTGGAATGCCTTTCCTGCCCTTAACCAAGCAGAAGTCCGTGCAGCCCTTGCTCGTTGTGGTTTGACAACCAAGCACATCGAAAGCCAAATTCAGGTCTTATCAGGTGGAGAACAAGCCAAGGTACGCTTCTGTCTCTTGATGAACCGTGAAAACAACGTTTTAGTGCTGGATGAGCCGACCAACCACCTAGATATAGATGCCAAGGATGAACTCAAACGCGCGCTTAAAGAATACAAAGGAAGCATTCTCATGGTTTGCCACGAACCAGACTTTTATGAAGGCTGGATGGACCAAATCTGGGACTTTAACAAGTTAACTTAAAAGCAGTAAAAAAGCCAAGTTGAAATGACTTGGCTTTTTTGACTAGTAATTTAAATAGCTTTCAATTTCAGATTTCTCAATTTCTTTACCGTAGTGGCAAATCGGACAAGAAACGAAGTAACTTTTACCATAAGGAAAAAGTGGAATCCAGTAGAGGGTAAATTTGCGTCCAGTTTCTACGATCTCCCAAGTGTCGACATTGTTACAGTGACCACATTCGATCGCAGTTTGCGTATGTCCCAAATCTTTCTGATAACCTTTAGAACCCCAAAATAAAATCATGTCATCGTCTCCTTATCTGTTGATGGCTTATTTTTTACTGAAGTCGTAGTCTTTCACCACTTCAATACTATCAATGGTGATAGCAGATGTTGGTTTGTCTTTCTCATCTTTTTCAGCCTTGGCAATCTTGTCAACAACATCCATGCCATCGATGACTTGACCAAAGACAGGGTGTTTGCCGTCTAGACTTGGATTTCCACCTTCTTTATAGGCTTCGATGATTTTCTTTGGATACTTGCTGGTAGGGAGTTTAGCTGAAATATCTGTTGAGTTTTGGTTGATGAAGAACTGGCTACCGTTGGTGTTTGGTTGACCAGTGTTAGCCATAGCAAGGGCTCCTCGGATATTGTATAGGTAAGGAGAGATTTCATTTTTGAAACCAGTTCCCTTGTCCTTTGTTTTATCCTTATCATGCCAGATAGATTGGCCCCCTGTACCATCTCCCTTAGGATCTCCAGTTTGGACCATAAATCCATCAATGACACGGTGGAAGGTGATGCCGTTATAGTAGCCTTCTTTAGCGTGAGTAAGGAAGTTTTCAACTGCTAGTGGTGCTAGTTTTGGAAAGAGTTTGATGCGGATATCGCCTTGATTTGTGTGTAAAATGACCTCAGCTTCATCTGCGGCAACTTCCTTAGAAAGTTGAGGGAAGTTGGCATTGTCATTGGTCAATGCGTCATTTAAATCTTTGGCAGCCTGAGCAGCTGCTTTTGAGCTTTCTTCAGCAGAGATACTGGAGTCGACATATTCATCACCACGGAGACCACGTTGGATACTAGTACATCCAGCAAGGGCTACAGTTGATAGTAAAAGAAGGGTCGCTAGTTTTTTCATTGTTAACCTCTCAAAAATTCATTTCTACCATTGTACCTTAAAAGGAGTTTGATTTCAAATGTAAAAGATTTTACTAAAAATTTCTAGTAGTAAAAAAAATTAAAACTCTGTCAAGTTTTTTTCTTGACACCTGTCAGAAATCTGCTATAATAGAACATGTGCTAAATAGCTCAGCTATTTCACCGAAATAAAAAAATAAGAAAAGAGACATTAAAAAATGGCAGTTAAAATCCGTTTGACTCGTATGGGTTCTAAGAAAAAACCTTTCTACCGTATCAACGTAGCAGACTCACGTTCACCACGTGACGGACGTTTCATCGAAACAGTTGGTACTTACAACCCACTTGTTGCTGAAAACCAAGTAACTTTGAAAGAAGACCGCGTTCTTGCATGGTTGGCTGATGGAGCTCAACCTTCAGATACAGTTCGCAACATCCTTTCAAAAGAAGGCGTATTGAAAAAATTCCACGATTCTAAATTCTCAAAATAAGTTTAAAGTAGGTTGACAGATGGATACGATTGAAAATCTCATTATTGCGATTGTGAAACCTTTGATTTCACAACCTGATGCCTTAACTATCAAGATCGAAGACACACCAGAGTTTTTGGAGTATCACTTGGATCTTGACCAAAGCGATGTCGGTCGTGTTATCGGTCGTAAAGGTCGCACTATCTCAGCGATAAGAACGATTGTCTACTCTGTCCCAACTGAAGACAAGAAAGTAAGAATCGTTATCGACGAAAAATAAGAAAAGCGGGACAGAAGTCTCGCTTTTTTGTGAGGAGGAGAAGATGAAGGATTTAACGTTTAGACAATTACAAGCTTACTTACTCGAACATTACCAGCAATCTCGGACTGAGGAAGGTCTCTTTATCAAGCTAGTGGAGGAAGTCGGAGAAGTAGCCGAGGTCTTGAACGGGCGCTCTGGTCGAAAAGAGTCTGTCCAGGACTCAAATGAGGAACTAGCCAAAGAACTAGCTGATATCATTCACTACACCGTCGCAATCGCGACCATAAACGACATTGATCTAACCAAAACCATCTTTGACAAAGATAAGAAGGCTGCCATTAAGTACCAACATGAACGAGATTTGGAAGAATTTTTGGAGGGAAAATATCTATAGTGTCTTTTTTCTTCAACTTGTGAAAATCCCTAGAACGTGATAAAATAAAGGATAAGGGTTTTTAATAAATCATTGTTATAGAATGAGTGGATTTCTTTATGAAACGATTTGAAGTAACTACAAAAATTGGCAGCCTCTCTGTTACTTATAAAAAGCAAAAGAAAGTGCTTGTTTGTTTAAATGGCGCAGGTTTGCTACCAAGTTATGAAAATTTTTCACTTATACTTGAAAAACTTCCTCCCACAATTGGTTATTTGACAATTGATTTTCCAAACACAGGTAGGAGTCCGATTCATGACCAATCTGGAAAAAATCTGGACAATCTTGTAGACGCGGTTTATGAAGTACTTGAAGAATTGGCGATTTATGAATATATACTTTGTGCACATAGTTTGAGTGGAATTTTAGCTTGCAAATTGATGAACAAATCAATTAAGTGTCAGGCTTTAGTAGCAATTGAACCAACAACTAAAAAAGTAATGTTTTCTGATTTTTCAGAAAATCCTTATCCAGAAATGGAAGAGCAAATGAGACTGATTGAAGAGTGTGGCCCCGAAGTCTATTTTAAGAACATAACTCAAGCAGCATTTAGCTCTGAAACTAATGAAGAAATCTGGGATTTAGTGCAAGAAAAAGATTCAGAGTTGGAAAGACAAGTTCCAGAATTTCATATATATTGTGAGATTACTGAGGAAGATTTTAAGAATGTATCTATAGAAGCTCATGTCCCTGTATTTATTTTTTGTCAGGCTTATAGAGAAAAAGAATACAGAGACTCAGAATATTGGACTTCCAATACTAAACTCATTTTAGGAGGGAATCACCATTATTTACAATGGTCTGAATCAGAAAAAATTGCGAATATTATTCGAGAATTGTCAGAATAAGATGGAAAGAAGGAGAGTACAGGAGACAAGATGAACTACTTTAATGTTGGGAAAATCGTTAATACGCAGGGTCTACAAGGTGAGATGCGAGTCTTGTCTGTGACGGATTTTGCTGAGGAACGGTTTAAAAAAGGGGCAGAGCTGGCTTTATTTGATGATAAAGACCAGTTTGTCCAAACAGTGACCATCGCAAGTCACCGTAAGCATAAGAACTTTGACATTATCAAATTCAAAGACATGTACCATATCAATGCGATTGAAAAGTACAAGGGTTATAGTCTCAAGGTCGCCGAGGAAGATTTGAACGATCTAGATGATGGAGAATTCTATTATCACGAGATTATCGGTTTGGATGTTTACGAGGGTGATAACTTGATAGGAACTATCAAGGAAATCCTACAACCGGGAGCCAATGATGTCTGGGTAGTCAAGCGAAAAGGTAAGCGAGATTTGCTTTTACCTTACATTCCACCAGTAGTTCTCAATGTTGATATTCCAAACAAGCGGGTCGAAGTGGAAATCTTAGAAGGACTAGATGATGAAGATTGATATTTTAACCCTCTTTCCTGAGATGTTTTCTCCGCTGGAACACTCGATTGTTGGGAAGGCTCGAGAAAAAGGGCTCTTGGATATCCAGTATCATAATTTCAGAGAATATGCTGAAAAGGCCCGTCATGTTGACGATGAACCTTACGGAGGCGGTCAGGGGATGTTGCTAAGGGCTCAACCCATTTTCGATGCCTTTGATGCTATTGAAAAGAAAAATCCGCGCGTCATTCTCCTCGATCCAGCTGGAAAGCAGTTTGATCAGACTTATGCTGAGGATTTGGCTCAAGAGGAAGAACTAATCTTTATCTGCGGTCATTATGAAGGGTATGACGAGCGCATCAAGACCTTGGTAACTGATGAAATTTCCCTAGGAGACTATGTTTTGACTGGAGGAGAATTGGCGGCCATGACCATGATCGATGCGACTGTGCGATTGATACCGGAAGTGATTGGTAAGGAGTCTAGTCACCAGGATGATAGCTTTTCTTCGGGTCTTCTCGAATATCCTCAGTACACTCGCCCTTATGACTATCGAGGTATGGTCGTGCCAGATGTGCTCATGAGTGGGCACCATGAAAAGATTCGCCAGTGGCGGCTGTATGAGAGTCTAAAGAAAACCTACGAACGCAGACCTGACCTGCTAGAAAACTATAAACTGACAGCCGAAGAAGAAAAGATGCTGGCTGAAATCAAAGAAAACAAAGAATAAAGGAGAACCTTATGCAAGTAATCAAACGTAATGGAGAAATTGCTGAATTTGATCCAGATAAAATTTACCAAGCTGTTCTAAAAGCAGCCCAAACAGTTTATGTTTTGACTGATGACCTACGTCAAAACTTAGCTCAAGTTACTAAAAAAGTCGTTTTGGACTTGGAAGAAGCAAAAGTAGAACGTGCCACTATCAGCATGATCCAGTCAATGGTTGAGCACCGCTTGCTTGGAGCTGGCTACATTACAATCGCAGAACATTATATCTCTTATCGCTTGCAACGCGATTTGGAGAGAAGTGGTTATGGCGACCATATCGCTGTTCATCTTCATTTTGAACAAATTCGTTAAGAAAAAGAGTGGGATGCAAAGAACATCTCACTCTTTCTTAAATAGATTTTTCTGAGCTTTTTGTACGGTTGAGGGAACAAAACGAAGTCGTTTAATATCACTGATACGAATGATTCGAGTTACGTTTTTTGAAAAATTTTTGACGATAATTTGTTGGCGATTAGCATCGTGTTTAACAATATCACCCGTAAAACTTGTCTCAGCAAGTATAACATGAACAGCCGTCTTTTTCTGGATGGCTTGTTCAATCATAGCAGTGAGGGAGTTGTCCTCGATTTGAGGATGATCATCATTCCCATTGAGAAAACCATGTAGTTTATCTAGAACTAGTTTGAATGTCTGTCTCATAGAATCCTCCCTTCTTATATATCCACATTATATAAAATTTTCCTAAAAACCACAAGATTTTTACGAATAGACTATAGAAAGCATATCACATAAAGGAGTTAAAATGGCAGAATTTACATTTGAAATCGAAGAACACTTGCTCACCTTGTCTGAAAATGACAAAGGATGGACAAAAGAACTAAATCGCGTTAGCTTTAATGGTGCCCCTGCAAAGTTTGACATTCGCGCTTGGAGCCCAGACCATACCAAAATGGGCAAAGGAATCACGCTTTCCAATGAAGAATTTCAGGTAATGGTCGATGCCTTTAAAGGGGGACAATAAAAAAATCTTGAGTGCAACTCAAGATTCTTTTTTTAGGACACAATATAGTCACAGAGAGAAGTCTTAGACAATTGAATGAAAGTCTCTCTGTACTCTTCAGGGGTGATTGGATTATCTTTACGAATCCAGACTTCAATGAAAGAGATTGCCATGGTCGTAATGATATAAGCGATGTCCTCTTTATTAAAATTATATTTCAGTTGGTAATTGACATTCTTTAGTACCCACTCTGAGTAGGTTCCACGAAGAAATTCCTTCCAACATGGGTCGACTTGTGTGGTATACAAGGTGTTAACAACTTCCCTTTTTTCGTATATGAGAGGAAGTATATGGTCTGCTAAAAAGCTGATAGGATCTCCATCATTGCTAGGGCAGTACTTATTAAAGACGTTAAAAATGTCCTGATTGGTCTCTTCGTGAATGTATTCGATAATATCTTCAAAGTTGTTAAAATGCTTTTGATAAATCGCTTGTCGTGAAATACCAGCTTCAGCTGCGATTTCAGTCATGGTAAAAGAAGAGCGCAGAGGGTTCTTCTTAGCAAGTGTGATGAGTGAATTAATAATTAAGTCACGAGTATTCTTTGGCATGATTTCACCTTTCTATTTATAATTATTTACAGTTGTTTTTGAATGAAGAAAAATCAGAATGTTCAAGTTAATATAAACAATCAATGAACATTAAATTTTCTGAATCTTTTAGGTAGCTCTATTGTATCACAAATAATTTATAAAATATAGCTCTATCAGTGAAAATGCGTTTTCTGAAAATTCCTATCACATCAGTATTTTTAGACAATTCTCATGATAATGCCGTATTATTTGAGGGATAAAAATAATATATCTAAAAAATTGACACCGTGTAAATAAAAACCTTGGTAGATTAAAGGATATTCATAAAAATACTTGACGATATGACAATATGTAGTATAATGGTTGTGGTAAATATTTTGCTATATTTCCTCTCTGATCTAAGAGTAGTGATGCTCCTGCTAGAGATTGAATTTAATTGTTTTTTTTGAATAGTACAAAACGTGTAGATATTTCCTCAAGCACATGTTACAGATAGTCTATTATGTAGCAAATTATGCGATTGAAAGGGGTGTTGCCTATTGGAGAGAGATGACACGTTGTTCAATCAATTTCAATCATATAGAAAGGAAAGTCATGAGATTTAAAAAATTGTGGCTCTATATTTTAACGCCACTCTTAGTTCTATTTGGTTCTGCAGCTTTGACAAATACTGTTCAAGCGCAAGAACTTAAAAATGTCATTACCAAAGTTGGTATTTGGGAGACTGATAATGGGAAGTTTGTAACTCCAGATGCAAAAGGAGTTTACAATCTAGCTCCTCAAAATCAATCTTACGAAAACTACAAGTTTGCTACTGATTTTGATTTGAGCGCTTACGATGGTATGTTGAATGATGGTGATACCTTTACATTCACTATTCCAGCTCCATTGTCAGTTCGCGCTGAAACCTTTGAACTCAAAGATAAAGAGACTGATACTGCTGTAGGTGATGCAACAGTTGTTTCTAATGGTGACAACCAAGGTGGTAAAGCTACCATTAGTTTGAAAAACCTTGCTGAGTACCTTAAGAAAAAAGGTGGTACAGAAGTTCGTGGTGTTTCAGGTACCTTCTACGTAGCTTTCAGCTCTAAGAAAGAAACAGAAGAAGAATCAATTCAACTTGATAAGACAGAAACAAAAGATGATGTCAACTTCAAGATGAAGTTCAAAAAAGGTGGAGAACGAGACTATTCTGAAGGTATTGGTAAAACAAACATTAGTAAAGTTAATGGTACTATCAATAAAGAAAAATGGGAATCAGCCCTCCTTGAAAAATCAGGAGATTACATCCACAAGTGGAATCTTCGTGTAAACCCTAAACAAGCTGAGTACAACAAGATTGTAGTTCGCGACTGGGTTGACAAGGACTACTCTCCAATGCAAATCATCCCTGAATCAATCGTGGTTACTGCTGGTTACTACAACAAAGTCTATGCTTTAGTTGATGACGTAACTCTTGAAGCAGGAAAAGACTACGAAATCAAGTGGAATGATTCTTACACTGAGTTTACTATTACCTTTAACAATGCTAAAGCAATCCGTGCTACAAATGGTAAAGCAGCAGCATTCCGTATCGTCTATAACACAACAGCGCCAGCTGATGGAACCAAAGTTCAAAACAATGCTGAAATTACAGCTGATGACCAAGTTCTTCCAGTGAGCGACGATCGTACTGAAACTGTTACAAAAGTTATCGGTAATTCAACAGTTACATCAGGTGGTACTATTCAGCTGAAAACTGGTTACCGTATCACGTTGTATAAAGTAGATGAAAAATCACTTGACCGTCTTGCAGGAGCTAAATTCAAGATTACTCCTCCAGAAGGTGCAACTACAGCGCAAGAAGAAACAGTAACAACAGACGCTAGTGGTGTTGCCCAGTCTGCAATCTATACTGATGAGGACGTTAAGAAGGGTGAATTCACCATTACTGAGATTGAAGCTCCTAAAGGTTACCAATTGGATTCAACTCCAATCAAAGTAACTGTTGGCCAAGAAGGTGTTATCAAAACAATCTCAAACA
This sequence comes from Streptococcus sp. SO2, assembly GCF_030440025.1. Next base: position 226,143 of record NZ_JAQFJH010000001.1, on the reverse strand, counting down.
AACGCAACAGTACAAAAGCTCAAATTCAAGCAATTAAAAAATTGACTGGTCGAGCTATGAAAGCTGGAGAGTTTGAATTCGACTTGTTCAATGATAAGACAAACAAAGTTGTTGAAACAGTAACAAATGATGCGGAAGGAAATATCAACTTTGCTGAATTGACATTTGACAAAGCTGGTACATACAACTACCACATCGTTGAGAAAAAAGCGAACACAACTGAAAAAGGTGTTACTTACGATGCCAACCCTGTTGGCGTTACAGTTACTGTAACAGCAGATGCTGAGGGCAAATTGTCTGCAGCTGTCGCTTACGAAAATGATGATAAGACTTTTGAAAATACATACGCTGCTGAGAAAACTTCAGCTCCTATTGAAGTAACAAAAGCTCTTACCGGTCGTACCTTGAAAGCTGATGAGTTTGAGTTTGTTTTGAAGAACGACGCAGATGGCTCAGAAGTTCAAAAAGTGAAGAACACTGCCGACGGTAAGGTTAAATTCTCTCCAATCGACTACACTGCAGCTGGGACTTACAATTACACTATCGTTGAAACTAACGCTGGACAAACTATTGACGGTGTAACATACGATAGTCTCGAAGTTAAAGTCACAGTAGAAGTTACAGACGATGGTGAAGGAAAACTTACTGCTAACGTAACTTACCCAGCGGACAAAGAGTTTAACAACAACTACGGAGCTTCAAAAACTCCAGCTCCTCTTGCAGTTAAGAAAACACTTACTGGTCGTGAGTTGAAAGCTGATGAGTTTGAGTTTACTTTGACAGACAAAGATGGTAATGTGAAAGAGACAGTCAAGAATGACAAAGATGGAAACGTTAAGTTCTCTGCATTGGAATTCGACAAAGCTGGAACTTTCACATACAAGATTGCTGAAAAAGCGGGCACTGCTACTGGTATCACCTACGATACGAAAACAATCACTGCTACAGTAACTGTAGCGGATAATGGCAAAGGTGCCCTTGAAGCAACTGTTGCTTACGATGATGAAAAAGCATTCGAGAACACTTACACTCCAGCAGGAGCTACAAGTGTAACTCTTGGAGCTAAGAAAGTTCTTGAAGGTAAAGATCTTGAAGCTGGTAAATACAGCTTTGAATTGAAGAAAGCAGACGGAACTGTTGTTGAAACAGTGACAAACGCTGCAGACGGAACTGTGACCTTCTCACCAATCTCATATGATGAGAGCCAAGTGGGAACTCACAAGTACACCATCTCTGAAGTTGCTGGAACTGAAACAGGAATCACTTACGATAAGACAGTTCAAGAAGTTGAAGTAACTGTTGAGAAAGTAAGTGCAACTGAATTGAAAGCAACTGCTTCAAAAGAAGCGAACGATCTTGTATTTACAAACACTTACACTCCAGCGAAAACTGAAGTTCCTGTGAAGAAAGTATGGAAGGACGAGAACAACCAAGATGGTAAACGTCCAACTTCTGTCATAGTTAAATTGCTTGCGGATGGTCAAGATACTGGTAAGACACTTGAGCTTAACGCCGCAAACAACTGGGTTGGAAGCTTCACAAACCTTGATGCTGATAAAGGTGGAACACCTATCAAGTACACAGTAGTAGAAGTAACTGTTACTGGTTACACTTCTGATGTTACTGGTGACGCTGCATCAGGATTCACTATCACAAATAGTTATTCTCCAGAAACAGTTGTTGTAAAAGCAACTAAGAACTGGGATGACGCGAATAACCAAGATGGCAAACGTCCAACTAAGATTACAATCAATCTTTTAGCAGACGGTCAGAAAGTTGATTCGAAAGAAGTTCAAGCAGCCGCAGACGGAACTTGGACTGTCGAATTCACGAAATTAGCAAAATATAAAGCTGGTAAAGAAATCAAATACACTGTAACAGAAGAAGCCGTAGCCGAATACGAATCAACTATTACAGACTTTACCATCACAAACAAATATGCTCCAAAAGCAATCGACTACAAGGTAACAAAAGTATGGAACGATGCGAACAACCAAGACGGCAAACGTCCTGAGTCAGTAACCGTTCAACTTTTCAAATCTGTAGGTGGATCTAAACCAGTAGCCGTTGCAGGTAAGAAATTAACCTTGACAGCTAAGGATAAGACCGACGCTAACACTTGGGTAGCATCCTTTACAAATCTTCCACAATACGAAGCTGGTAAAGAAATCACTTACTCTATCAAGGAAGTGGATGTACCAGCTGGTTACGAAGCCTCTGTGACTGGTCAAGTAGTAACAAACACCTATAACCCAGAAACAGTTGTTCTTTCAGGAACTAAGGTTTGGAAAGATAACAACAACCAAGATGGCAAACGTACGAAATCTGTGAGAGTTCAAATTCTTAACGGCGACAAAGTTGTTCAAGAAATTGAAGTATCAGAAGCAACTGGTTGGAAGTTCGAATCAAAAGCACTTCCTAAGTATGAAAATGGTACAGAAATCAAGTACACTGTCAAAGAAGTAGCTGTGAAGGAATATACCTCAACAGTTACTACGGACAAAGATGGTAAGTACACAGTTACCAATACACATGCTCCAGAGAAAACATCTGTAAAAGGTCATAAGATCTGGAAAGATGAAGAGAACAAAGACGGTATCCGTCCAGCATCTATCACAGTGAAACTTCTTGCCGATGGTCAAGACACTGGTAAGACTGCGGTAGCCTCAGAAGCAACTGGTTGGACTTATGAGTTCACAGACCTTGATCGTTATAAAGACGGCCAAGCAATCGAATACTCTGTAGTAGAAGTTCCAGTTGAAGGTTATTCATCTAAAGTAGAAGGCTTCAATATCACAAATACACACACTCCAGAAAAACCAACACCAGGTAAACCAAATGAACCAGGAAAACCAGAACAAAAACCTCAACTTCCTAACACTGGTGAAAAAGCATCTAGCGCAGCAGTAGTTGCAGGACTTGCTTTGATGGCAGTGACTGGTGGATTGTACTTTGTAAGCCGTAAAAATAAATAATCTCTAAAAGAGAGTTAATTTTCAGTTAGTTCTTAGGAAGTAATTAGAAAGGAAATAGTCCAGAACAATTGTTCTGGACTATTCTTTTATCTTGAAAAATATGGAAGGCTTTTTAATCGTTCAAGTAGGGGACGACTAATGAAACTAATGGCAATAATCTTACCAAGATCAGGGAGGATAAAGGGAAGGACACCGACAGCTAGTGCCTTATCAAATGGCATCCCGGCAAGGAAGTGGAGGCTGAGAATACCTCCGACAAAGACGAGGGAGTCACCCAAGAGGTTGGCTAGGAAAATGCGAATGTAGCCACTATTTTGATGGATGAGATAAGATGTAAGTCCAGCATAGACAAGGTCGAACCAAAGATAGCCTGAACTTGGACCGACTAAAACGTGAAATCCAGCACCACCCCCTGCAAAAACAGGTAAACCAATGGCACCCAGCAAGAGATAGAGAGCTACAGATAGAACAGCTTCTCTGGGTCTAAAAACAGTAGCAATCAGACCGATCGCAAAGTTTTGCAGAGTGAAGGGGACAGGACCGATAGGGAGACTGATTTGTGCTAATACAGCGATGAGAGCAGCACCGATAGCAGGGATAGCATAGATATGAGCTTTTTTCAAAACTGTTAACCTCTTTTCAAAATTATAGTAACTATTATACTGATTCAGAAACAAAAGTCAACCTATTTTTTATAACGGGGTAACAATTTTGTAACAGCCGATTTTACATGTAAAAAGAGACCTCTTCAGGTCTCTTGCGATAATTAGCGCATGGTCACAAATTCTTCAGAAGCAGTTGGGTGGATAGCTACTGTAGCGTCAAAGTCTGCCTTGGTCGCTCCCATCTTGATAGCGACTGCAAATCCTTGAATCATCTCATCCACTCCGTAACCAAGTCCGTGAAGTCCAACAACTTTTTCGTCATCACCGGCGGTGATGAGTTTGAAGCGAGATTCTTGACGATGGTTTGTAACGGCTGAGTACATAGATGCAAAGCTTGACTTGTAGACTTTGATGTTATCTTGGCCGTATTCTTTGATAGCTTGATCCTCAGTTAAACCAACGGTTCCGATTGCTGGGTGGGAGAAGACAACTGTAGGGATAGTCGTGTAGTCCATCTTGGCATTTGTTTTCCCGTTGAAGAGGCGTTCAGATAGGGTGCGTCCTGCCTTGATGGCTACTGGGGTCAATTCCTTCTCACCAGTGACGTCTCCAAGGGCGTAGATGCCATCTACAACTGTATTTTGATATTCATCCACTTGGATAAACCCACGTTCGTTGAGTGTAACTCCAGCCTTTTCTAACTCCAGTCCGTCTACATTTGGACGGCGGCCGGTAGCCCAGATAACTTGGCTTGCAGTGTGATTAGAACCATCTTCAAAATGAATCGTAATGCCTTGCTCCGTTTCTTCGAGCTTAACGGGTACCTTATGTGTGTGCAAAGGTAGACCTGTTTTTTCCATTTCATTGACAAGTCCCTCAACGATATAGCTGTCAAAACCACGCAAGGGACGATCACGACGGACAAACAAATCCGTTTTTACTCCTAGTGCATGGAGAACGCCTGCTAATTCAACGGCGATATAACCAGCTCCAAGAATCGCAACGGATTCAGGAAGTTGCTCCCAAGCAAAGACATCGTCTGAGCTACCACCGAGTTCAGCTCCAGGAATAGTTGGAATGCTTGGTCGAGCACCAGTCGCAATCACGATATGCTTTGCACGAATCAATTCACCATTAACGCTGACTGTATGAGCATCAACGAAATGAGCACGACCTTCAATCAAATCAACACCGTTGCGCTTGAAACTTCCATCATAAGACGAGCGGGCACGATCGATGTAGGCTTCACGATTTTGACGAAGTTTAGCAAAATCAAATTGAACATCTGAACTTGTAAAACCGTAGTCAGGGCCGTAGTGGTGGAGGCTTTCAGCGATTTGCGCTCCATACCACATGATTTTCTTAGGAACACAGCCGACATTGACGCAGGTTCCACCTAATTTTTTCTCCTCGATAACAGCTGCTTTAGCCCCGTGTTCACCAGCTCGGTTCATAGTGGCGATACCGCCACTTCCTCCACCGATGGCGATGATATCATATTCTCTCATAGAAAACTCCTTATAGCTTTGATAGTCATATTCTATCGTTTTTATTTTTTGAATGCAAAAATCTGCTACGTTAAAAAAAATTAGAAAAACACTTGCCATTTTTTCAAAGATAGTGTACTATATATCTAGTACAATAATCCAAATACAAATACCGAACGAAATATTTCTCCTGAACTGTCATTGTTTCTCTCTGAACGATCATTGTTTTGGTCTGGTATTTCTGATATAATGGTTTTTGTAAGCTTAAAGTGAAAAAGGAGATTAACTATGAAAAGAACCAAAAAAGTAAAAAAATGGCAATTATTCACCGCTATTGGTGTTGCAAGTGCTATTGTTATTAGTGCTGCGGCGATTATGATTTTTAGACAACCATCCCAGTCGGCTGTCCAGGATGAGACTTCTCATATCGTTGTTGCCAAGGAAGGTTCCGTCGCCTCATCAGTTCTCTTGTCAGGTACCGTCACAGCAAAAAATGAACAATACGTTTATTTTGATGCTAGTAAGGGAGATTTAGATGAAATTCTCGTTTCGGTTGGGGACAAGGTCGAAGAAGGGCAAGCTTTGGTCAAATACAGCAGTGCAGATGCTCAAGCTGCCTACGATGCAGCTGATCGTGCAGTTGCAAAAGCAGACCGTCATATCGAGGAGTTAAACAAAGCTCGTGAAAATGCAGCAGCTGCGCCGGCTTCCCCACAAGTTCCAACAGAAGCTGGACTTCCAGAACAAGCGCAAGCAGCGACTTCTTCAGTATCCTCTATCGACTCTCAAATCAGTGATGCCAAGGATAACCGTGCAGATGCTGTAGCTCAGCTCAACAAGGCTCAAGCTCAGCTAGATGCTGCAACTGTCCTCAGTACATTAGAAGGGACTGTAGTTGAAGTTAATCGTAATGTTTCCAAATCGCCAACAGGTAATAGCCAAGTGGTGGTTCATGTCGTAAGTAATGAAAACTTGCAGGTCAAAGGGGAGTTGTCTGAATACAACCTTGCTAACCTCTCTGTAGGGCAAGAAGTTACCTTTACTTCGAAGGTTTACCAAGATAAGAGCTGGACAGGAAAAATCAGCTATATTTCTGATTATCCTAAAAACAATGGAGAAGCAGCAAATGCAGCCCTTGGAGGAAATACTGGATCTAAGTACCCTTATACTGTTGATGTGACTAGCGATATCGGTGAGTTGAAACAAGGCTTCTCTGTCAGTGTGGAAGTCAAAAATAAGAGTAAGGCCATCCTTGTTCCTTTGACAAGTGTTGTTACCGAAAATGACAAAAACTATGTCTGGCTCGTTGACGACCAGAAAAAAGCCAAGAAAGTGGAAGTTACTTTGGGGAATGCGGATGCAGACAACCAAGAAATTACTTCAGGTTTGACAGACGGTGCCAAGGTCATCAGTAATCCAACATCTTCCTTGGAAGAAGGAAAAGAGGTGAAGGCTGATGAAGAAACTAATTAGTCTCAAAAATATCTGTAGGAGTTATCGAAATGGTGACCAAGAACTGCAGGTCCTAAAAAATATTAACTTAGAAGTTCAAGAAGGTGAGTTTGTCGCCATTATGGGACCGTCTGGTTCTGGTAAGTCTACCTTGATGAATACCATCGGAATGTTGGATACACCAACCAGTGGAGAGTACTACCTTGAAGGGCAAGAAGTTGCAGGTCTTGGAGAGAAACAGCTTGCCAAGGTCCGCAACCAGCAAATCGGCTTTGTCTTTCAGCAGTTCTTTCTCTTGTCCAAACTCAATGCACTTCAAAACGTCGAGTTGCCCTTGATTTACGCTGGTGTTTCGGCTTCCAAACGTCGGAAATTGGCGGAGGAATTTTTGGAAAAAGTTGAGCTGACGGAGCGCAGTCATCATTTACCTTCTGAGTTATCAGGTGGTCAAAAGCAACGTGTAGCGATTGCACGTGCCTTGGTAAATAATCCCTCTATCATCCTAGCGGACGAACCTACAGGAGCCTTAGATACCAAGACAGGAAATCAAATCATGCAGCTGTTGGTGGAGCTAAACAAGGAAGGGAAAACCATTATCATGGTCACGCATGAACCTGAGATTGCTGCCTATGCCAAACGCCAAATTGTCATTCGTGATGGGGTCATCTCGTCTGACAGTGCTCAGGTAGAAAAGGAGGAAAACTAAGATGCAGAATCTGAAATTTGCCTTTTCATCCATCATGGCCCACAAGATGCGTTCCTTCCTGACTATGATTGGGATTATCATCGGAGTTTCGTCTGTCGTTGTCATCATGGCTCTGGGAGACTCCATGTCTCGTCAGGTCAATAAAAATATGACCAAATCACAGAAGGATATCCATGTCTTTTTCTCTCCTATTAAAAGCAAGGACGGTTCCTTCACGCAGAAACAATCCGCTTTGACAGTCAGCGGGAAAGAAGAGGATGTTCATGTTGAACCACCAAAACCACTAGAATCCTGGGTCAAGGAAGCTGCTAAACTTAAAGGAGTAGACAGTTACTATGTCACCAACTCGACCAACGTCACCCTATCTTATAAGGATAAGAAGGTTGAACGCGCGACTCTGACAGGCGGAAATAGTACCTACATGAACGCAGTTGAAAATGAAATCGTTGCGGGTAGAAGTCTAAGACCGCAAGACTACAAGGAATTTGCCAGTGTGATTTTGTTGGATGAAGAATTAGCCAAGAGTTTGTTTGATAGTCCAGAAGCTGCGGTTAATCAAGTCATCTCTGTCAATGAATTTAGTTACCGTGTGATTGGCGTTTATACTAGCAATGAAGCTAAAACTGCTAAAGCCTTTGGGATTGGTGGTCTTCCAATTACGACCAATATCTCTCTCGCAGCCAATTTTAATACTGATGAAATCTCGAATATCGTCTTTCGTGTCAATGATACTAGTCTAACGCAGACCTTGGGACCAGAGTTGGCTCGAAAACTGACCGAGATTCCAGGTCTTCAACAAGGGGAGTACCAAGTTGCGGATGCAACTGCCGCCTTCCAAGAGGTACAACAACTATTTGGTTTTATGACCACCATTATCAGTGCCATTGCAGGAATCTCTCTCTTTGTCGGGGGAACTGGTGTTATGAATATCATGCTAGTTTCGGTTACAGAACGCACGCGTGAGATTGGTCTACGTAAGGCGCTTGGAGCTACACGGGCTAATATCTTGGTACAGTTTTTGATTGAGTCTATGATCTTGACCTTGCTAGGTGGTGTCATCGGTCTTGGGATTGCTGCTGGAATGACCATGTTAGCTGGAGTACTGCTTCAAAACATGATTGCAGGTATTGAAGTTGGGGTTTCCCTCCCAATCGCTCTCTTTAGCTTGGCTGTGTCAGCCAGTGTTGGGATGGTTTTCGGAGTCTTGCCAGCCAATAAAGCGTCTAAGCTTGATCCGATTGAAGCCCTTCGTTATGAATAAGATATAGAACAGAAAAAAACAAGATGGACATTTGTCTGTCTTGTTTTTGTATGGATTTTCCTATCGAAAATCACTAAAAATATGATATAATGAAGTGTTAGAAAAACAGGTTTCATTTGCCTGGAAAGGAAAAATTATGTCTGAAAAGAATTTTTATATTACAACACCGATTTACTATCCATCTGGTAAACTTCATATCGGTTCTGCCTACACAACCATCGCTTGTGATGTCCTAGCTCGCTACAAACGCCTCATGGGCTACGATGTCTTTTATCTGACAGGTCTTGATGAGCATGGTCAAAAGATCCAACAAAAAGCGGAAGAAGCTGGCATCACACCACAAGCCTATGTTGATGGCATGGCAGTTGGCGTCAAAGAACTCTGGAAATTACTCGATATCTCATATGATAAATTTATCCGTACAACTGATGATTACCATGAAAAAGTGGTAGCACAGGTCTTTGAGCGCTTGCTTGCTCAAGATGATATCTACTTGGGTGAATACTCTGGTTGGTATTCAGTTTCAGATGAGGAATTCTTTACAGAAAGTCAGCTTGCGGAAGTTTTCCGTGATGAAGCTGGAAATGTGACAGGCGGTATTGCTCCATCAGGTCACGAGGTTGAATGGGTTTCAGAAGAGTCTTATTTCCTTCGCCTCAGCAAATACCAAGACCGTTTGGTTGAATTTTTCAAATCACATCCTGACTTCATTACTCCAGATGGTCGTCTTAATGAAATGTTGCGTAACTTCATCGAGCCAGGTTTAGAAGATTTGGCAGTTTCTCGTACAACCTTTACCTGGGGTGTGCCAGTCCCTTCCAATCCAAAACACGTTGTCTATGTTTGGATCGATGCCCTTCTTAACTATGCGACTGCTCTTGGTTACGGTCAAGACGATCATGCTAACTATGATAAATTCTGGAATGGAACGGTCTTCCACATGGTCGGAAAAGACATTCTTCGTTTCCACTCCATCTACTGGCCAATCCTTCTCATGATGTTGGATATGAAATTGCCTGCCCGCTTGATTGCCCATGGTTGGTTCGTCATGAAAGACGGCAAGATGTCTAAGTCTAAAGGGAATGTCGTTTATCCTGAAATGTTAGTAGAGCGTTATGGACTGGATCCACTTCGTTACTACCTCATGCGTAGCCTTCCTGTTGGTTCAGATGGAACCTTCACTCCTGAGGACTACATTGGCCGTATCAACTATGAATTGGCCAATGACCTTGGAAACCTCCTTAACCGTACGGTTTCTATGATTAACAAGTATTTTGATGGGCAAATCCCTGCCTATGTAGAGGGTGTGACTGAATTTGATAATGCTCTTGCTGAGGTTGCAGAGCAATCTATCTCTGACTACCATACACACATGGAAGCAGTTGACTATCCACGTGCTTTAGAAGCAGTATGGACTCTTATATCACGTACCAACAAATACATAGATGAGACAGCCCCATGGGTCTTGGCTAAGGATGAAGAGCACCGTGACCAATTGGCAAGTGTCATGAGCCACTTGGCAGCCAGCCTTCGTGTCGTAGCTCACATGATTGAGCCCTTTATGATGGGAACTAGTCGCGCTGTATTGGCACAACTTGGTCTAGCAGAAGTTTCTAGCCTAGAAAACTTGAGCTTGGCAGATTTCCCTGCAGGTGTGACTGTTGTTGCCAAAGGAACACCAATCTTCCCGCGTCTCGACATGGAAGAAGAGATTGCCTATATCAAGGAACAAATGGAAGGCAACAAACCAGCCGTCGAAAAAGAATGGAATCCAGATGAAGTTGAACTCAAACTCAACAAGGAAGAAATCAAGTTTGAAGACTTTGATAAGGTCGAAATCCGTGTTGCAGAGGTCAAAGAAGTGTCTAAAGTAGAAGGTTCTGACAAGTTGCTCCAATTCCGCCTCGATGCAGGTGATGGCGAAGACCGTCAAATCCTCTCAGGAATTGCCAAATACTATCCAAACGAACAAGAATTGGTCGGCAAGAAGGTCCAAATCGTTGCCAACCTCAAACCACGCAAGATGATGAAAAAATATGTCAGTCAAGGAATGATCCTCTCAGCTGAACATGAAGGCAAATTAACCCTTCTCACAGTTGATCCAGCTGTACCAAACGGAAGTGTGATTGGCTAATAGCAAAAAACCAACGTTATACACGTTGGTTTTTCTTGTTATGCGCGAGATTTTCTAAGAAGTAATCCATCTCCTTTTGCGACCGGAGGACAATTACTTTCTCAGGGTAGGTTTCTTGAACCCGTTGATAGCGTTCTTTAGCATGTTTTGTCCGCCCATCCCAGAGAATCCATCGGATAAAATCCCAGTCAAAGCGTTCAGGACAGCCTGCTGCCATACTTTCTCTGACTTTACCTCGGTATGTGAGATACCGTTTAAAGGCTCGAAAGAGACAAGTCCATGGGGAAAAGTTGAGAAAGATGATTTGGTCAGCTTCCAGCATTCTTTCTTCATAGCAACACCAAGAGTAGTTGCCGTCGATGACCCAAGCTTCGTGCTTTGTGAGAAAGTTTTTCATCTCGGTCAACATCCATTCGCGGTCACTGTCTTGCCAACCAGGTTGAAATTGAAGTGTATCCATATGCAGTTTGGGGATGGAGTAGTAGTTTGACAACTTTTCAGCTAGAGTTGACTTGCCAGCTCCAGAATATCCTATGATTGCGATTTTCATTTTCTACCTTTTCTGATTAGAGGACAAAAAAACAGCCTCTATGGACTGTTTCTTATTTAGCAAGTTTAGCTGAAAGACGAGCTTTATCGCGGCTTGCTTTGTTTTTATGAATCAAACCTTTAGTTTCTGCTTTGTCGATAGCTGAGCTAGCAGCACGGAAAAGTTCTTCAGAAGGGTTTGCTTCAAAAGCTTTGATAGCAGTACGCATAGCTGATTTTTGAGCTGAGTTTTTTTCGTTTTGTTTAACGTTCAATTCAGCGCGTTTGATAGCTGATTTAATGTTTGCCAATGTTCTTACCTCCATATTTACTAACTATACCATTATATATGAAAACTTAGGTTTTGACAAGGGGAAATTATTTTTTTAGGTAAATTTCATCGATTTCATGGTTTTTAGTCTTGTGGAGAATGACCTCGGCGCGATTCCTTGTTGGTTCGATATAGTTTTGTAGATTTGTGAGATTAATACTGGTCCAAACCTGGTGTGCAAAGGATTCAACTTCTCCAATTGGCATTTGCGTAAAGCGGTGGTAGTAGCTGTTGGGATCATTTTGGGCAAAGCTGAGCAGTTTCAAGAAACGATCCAGATACCAGCTTTCAATATCCTCGACAGCAGCATCCACATAGATGGAGAAATCAAAGAAATCAGTGATGTAAAGACGCTCATTTTGAGGATTTTGAAAGACATTAATCCCCTCTACAATGACAAAGTCAGCAGCTTTGACACATTGTTTCTCCCCAAGAACGATGTCATACACTTCATGAGAATAGACAGGAATATCGACATCTTGGCCATTTTTTAGGCGGTCAAGAAAATTCAGCAAGGTTTCCATATCATAACTTTCAGGAAAACCTTTGCGATTTAAGATATCTTGGTCAATCAAGGTTTGATTGGGATAGAGAAAACCGTCAGTTGTCACCAATTCTACAGTAGCATCCGGGAGAGTACGTGATAAAAGAATCTGAAGTAAGCGACTAGTAGTTGATTTTCCCACAGCAACACTACCAGAAACCCCAATGATAAAAGGCTGAGATTTACTTTCGCGTTGGAGAAAAATTCCTTTTGAAAAGGCCAAATCATCCTTGGTGCGCTTGTAAATATGGATAAGATGAACTAGGGGAAGATAGACATCTGTTACGTCCTGTAGACTAATCTGGTCATTGAAACTCTTGATGGATTCTAGTTCCTCTTCTGTCAAAGGAGGTGTTGTCTTTCGATGTAAAGATTGCCAAGTCTGGCGACTGATTTTTTCAAAATGTAAAAATTCGTTGGTCATTTGTTTTCCCCTAGATATTTTGTTTATCATACCATAAAAAGCTAAAAAAATAAAGCGGTTTCTTGATGGTAGTAAGTCAATATCGTATAATAGAGGTAGATGGAGGTTGAATAATTTAATGATGAGATAGGGAATTGTTTCTGAAGAGTTATCAGTTATTAAAAGTGGGTTTTTTAGTTCGCAACTTATAGGAGGTATACAATGAAAATCTTGAGATGTTACATATTGGAACTCTGTTTTATTTTAAGTTTTGCACTACCTTTTATAAGGGGAGCGAATACGGATAATGGGAGACGCTTTGTGGAAATCTATTACGGTTTTACTTTTTTGATGGAACATGCCATTGTAACAGTTGTCTTTATCTGTTCGCTCTTGATTGCTTTCATACTAAAAAAACGGTGGACGAAATGGCTTGCTGCGGGTAGTTATTTCTTTTTAGTCCTATGGATTGCTACAGAGGGTTATTTATTCCGTATGTCACTAGAAGATTTGATACGACTTTGGACAAGTTTGGAAATCTTGACACAAACTTATCAGTTGGGTTTTTATCTAAACATCATATTGGGAATCCTGTTGATAATAAAGTATTTTAAGGTTAAGCAATAGTGATAAAAATGCGCTTGATTACAGGCGACCTGTTTTTCCTGACTATGATAATTTGTAGTTCCTGATAGATTGTAATGTATTTCTGATAATTGAAAGAGATTGAAGAAAAGGTTTTTTGACTAGGATTCTTCAGTCTTTTTCATTTGATCATCACTTTGTAAACGATTTACAATTCAAGCCAAATTATGGTAAAATAGTTTTATGAGTAAAATGTATTATGCAGAAAATCCTGATGCTGCTCACGACATTCATGAGTTGAGAGTGGAGTTGTTGGGAGAAAACATGACCTTTTTGACGGATGCGGGTGTTTTTAGCAAGAAAATGGTTGACTTTGGGAGTCAGCTCTTGCTCAAGTGTCTAGAGGTAAATGAAGGAGAGACGGTCCTTGATGTGGGGTGTGGTTATGGGCCATTGGGCTTGTCATTGGCCAAGGCTTATGGAGTTCAGACGACCATGGTCGATATCAATAATCGTGCCTTGGACCTAGCGCGACAAAATGCTGAACGTAATAAAGTAGAAGCAACGATTTTCCAATCCAATATCTATGAACAAGTTGAAGGGAAATTTGACCATGTTATTTCTAATCCGCCGATTCGAGCGGGTAAACAAGTTGTTCATGAGATTATCGAAAAGAGCAGAGATTTCTTGAAAGACAGAGGAGATTTAACCATCGTCATTCAGAAAAAACAAGGAGCTCCAAGTGCTAAAAGTAAGATGGAAGACGTTTTTGGAAATTGTGAAATCGTAAAGAAAGATAAGGGATACTATATCCTTAGAAGTGTGAAAGAATGAGAGCAGTTGATTTAATTCAAAAGAAACGAGATGGTCAAGAACTGACTGCAGCTGAAATCAAATGGTTGGTAGAAGGCTATGTGGCTGGAACTGTTCCAGACTATCAGATGTCTGCTTTTGCTATGGCTGTTTATTTTAAAGGAATGACCACACGTGAGATTTCTGATCTAACGATGAATATGGTCAAGACAGGTCAGGAGTTTGACTTGTCAGCTATTGATGGGGTTAAAGTTGATAAGCATTCGACTGGTGGTGTAGGTGATAAGGTGACCTTAATCTTGGCTCCCCTTGTTGCGAGTTTCGGTGTTCCCGTAGCTAAAATGAGTGGTCGTGGTCTCGGCCATACTGGTGGAACAATTGATAAATTGGAGTCCATTAAGGGCTATCAAGTTGAGCGAAGTCAAGAAGATTTCATTCGTCAGGTACAGGACATTGGTGTATCTGTCATTGGGCAGTCCGATCAGCTGGTTAAAGCAGACAAACTTCTCTATGCCCTCCGTGATGTGACAGCAACTGTCGACACGATTCCTTTGATTGCTAGTTCTGTTATGAGCAAGAAAATTGCTGCAGGAGCGGATGCCATTTTGCTAGACGTAACGGTCGGTGAGGGTGCCTTCATGAAGACGGTTGATGAGGCGCGCGAATTAGCTCAAACCATGGTGGATCTTGGTAAGGCTGTTGGTCGAAAAACAGTAGCAGTCATTACCGATATGAGTCAGCCCTTGGGAAGAGCAATTGGCAATCGTCTCGAAATCCTTGAGGCAATCGAGATTCTTCAAGGAAAAGGTCGAGAAGATATTAGTCACTTTATCTGCGAGTTAGCTCAGATTATGCTTGGATTGGCTGATGTTGAGAAAACGATCGAGGAAATCCGTCAACACCTGGAAAATGGCCAAGCACTGGCTAAGTTTGAAGAAATGGTAACAGCACAAGGCGGTGATTTAGAAGATCTTTATCGCCCCGTCAAAGTTGCCCATGTGGTGGAAATTCCAGCTCAAGATACGGGTGTTATTTCAGCTCTTCCTGCAATGGAATTTGGCCTCTATGCCATGAGACTAGGAGCTGGTCGTGCAATCAAGTCTGATGACTTGGACTATGAAACAGGGATTGTTTTTGAGAAGAAGGTTGGAGACTCCGTTCAAAAAGGGGAAATTGTTGCAAAAGTTTATACAAATGGAAAAATTTCTTCTGAACTAGTTACAGAATTTCAAAAATATGTTAAAATAAATGATGGAGTGCAAAGTTTACGAGAAATTATAGAAATTATCTCATAAAACCAGGGAGAATCCGAATATGAAGTTAAATAAATATATTGATCATACGCTTTTAAAGCAAGATGCAAGCCAAGAACAAATTGATTGTTTGCTATCTGAAGCGCGTGAGTATGACTTTGCCAGTGTTTGTGTCAATCCCACATGGGTTAAACATGCGAAAACAGGGCTTGAAGGCTCAGATGTAAAGGTTTGTACAGTAGTAGGTTTTCCTTTGGGAGCAACAACTTCAGCTGTGAAAGCTTTTGAAACAAAAGAAGCTGTTCAAAACGGTGCGGATGAGATTGATATGGTTATCAATGTTGGTGCCCTCAAATCAGGCAATCTGGATTTGGTTGAATCGGACATCCGTGCTGTCGTAGAAGCAAGTGGTGACAAGTTGGTTAAGGTCATTATTGAAGCTTGCTTGTTGACAGACGATGAAAAGGTTGTGGCTTGCCAATTATCCCAGAAAGCAGGCGCTGACTTTGTCAAAACATCAACTGGATTTTCAACTGGTGGTGCCACTATTGAGGATGTTCAGTTGATGCGTGAAACAGTCGGGCCAGATATGGGTGTTAAGGCAGCTGGTGGAGCGCGTTCATATGCAGATGCTGTCGCTTTTGTGGAAGCAGGCGCTACCCGTATCGGAACATCTGCTGGCGTTGCGATTTTAAAAGGAGAATTGGCAGATGGCAACTACTGAGTTGATTGAACTAGCAATTGAAACTAGCAAGAAAGCTTATGTGCCTTATTCTCACTTTCCTATCGGAGCTGTTTTAGTTGCCAAGGATGGTAGCATTTATACGGGTGTCAATATCGAGAATGCTAGTTATCCCTTGACTAATTGTGGAGAACGTACTGCTATTTTTAAAGCAGTTTCGGAGGGGCAACGGGAGTTTTCAGAGTTGATTGTCTACGGACAAACTGAAAAACCCATCTCGCCATGTGGTGCTTGTCGCCAGGTCATGATTGAATTTTTTGAACAAGATCTAAAAGTGACCTTAGTCGCTAAAGATAAATCGACGGTCGAGATGACGGTCGGGGAGTTACTTCCATACTCATTTACAGACTTAAACTAGTCTGAGTCACTCTCTGAGTGACGCGGTCCTTGTGGCCAACCAATCCATACTTGCAACATCGTTGCACATCTTATTTAGGAGGTTCAGTAATGAACAAGAAACAATGGCTAGGCCTTGGTCTAGTTGCAGTAGCAGCAGTTGGACTTGCTGCATGTGGTAACCGCTCTTCTCGTAATGCAGCTTCATCTTCATCAGAAATGAAGACCAAAGCAGCAATCGTAACAGATACTGGTGGTGTTGATGATAAATCATTTAACCAATCAGCTTGGGAAGGTTTGCAAGACTGGGGTAAAGAACACAATCTTTCTAAAGATAAAGGTTACACTTACTTCCAATCAACAAGCGAAGCAGACTATGCTAACAACTTGCAACAAGCGGCTGGAAGTTACAACCTGATCTTCGGTGTTGGTTTTGCACTTCACAATGCAGTTGAGGAAGCAGCAAAAGACCACTCTGACCTAAACTATGTCTTGATTGATGATGTGATTGAAGGTCAAAAGAATGTTGCGAGCGTAAGATTTGCGGATAATGAAGCAGCTTACCTTGCTGGTGTTGCAGCAGCGAAAACTACGAAAACAAAACAAGTTGGTTTTGTAGGTGGTATCGAATCTGAAGTTATTTCACGTTTTGCAGCTGGATTCAAAGCTGGTGTTGAGTCAGTAGACCCATCTATCAAAGTCCAAGTTGACTACGCTGGTTCATTTGGTGATGCTGCCAAAGGTAAAACAATTGCAGCAGCTCAATATGCTGCCGGTGCAGACGTTGTCTACCAAGCAGCTGGTGGTACAGGTGCTGGTGTCTTTGCTGAAGCAAAATCATTGAACGAAAACAAAAATGAAGACGAAAAAGTTTGGGTTATCGGTGTAGACCGTGACCAAGCAGCAGAAGGTAAATACACTTCTAAAGATGGTAAAGAATCTAACTTTGTTCTTGTATCTACATTGAAACAAGTTGGTACAACTGTAAAAGATATTGCTAACAAAACAGAAAAAGGTGAATTCCCTGGTGGACAAGTGATTGTTTACTCATTGAAAGATAAAGGGGTTGAGCTAGCAGTAACAAACCTTTCAGAAGAAGGTAAAAAAGCTGTTGAAGATGCAAAAGCTAAGATCCTTGACGGAAGCGTAAAAGTTCCTGAAAAATAATGGATAAAAGTCATTTCTTAGGAAGCGGCCATCGGTCGCTTCTTTAAGAATTGAGGCAATTTTTGTCTCAATAGAGCTTGTTAATGTGATTAGCAGGTTTTATTGAAATAAAATAAACCTCTGAAAGGAAGAGCATATGGCACACGAAAATGTCATTGAGATGCGGGATATTACCAAGGTGTTTGGTGAATTTGTAGCAAACGACAAAATCAACTTGCAACTGCGAAAAGGTGAAATTCATGCACTTTTAGGAGAAAATGGAGCGGGTAAATCCACTCTGATGAATATGCTAGCAGGACTTCTTGAACCAACGAGTGGTGAAATTGTGGTGAATGGTCAGGTTGTAAAACTAGACTCACCATCTAAAGCCGCTGGTCTTGGAATTGGGATGGTTCACCAACATTTCATGTTAGTTGAGGCTTTTACAGTAGCTGAGAATATCATTTTAGGGAGTGAAATCACTAAAAATGGTGTTCTAGATATAGCTGGTGCTACTAAAGAAATCAAGGCTCTTTCTGAACGTTATGGTTTGGCAGTAGATCCAGCTGCTAAGGTGGCGGATATTTCCGTTGGTGCCCAACAACGTGTAGAGATCTTGAAAACACTCTATCGTGGTGCTGATATCCTTATCTTTGACGAACCTACAGCCGTATTGACTCCTTCAGAGATTGATGAGTTGATGGCAATCATGAAAAACCTTGTCAAAGAAGGGAAGTCTATCATTTTGATTACCCATAAACTGGATGAGATTCGTGCGGTATCGAATCGAGTCACGGTTATCCGTCGTGGGAAATCAATCCAGACGGTTGAAATCGCAGGAGCAACAAATGCGGACTTGGCAGAAATGATGGTTGGACGCTCAGTCTCCTTTAAAACGGAAAAACGAGCACCGCAACCAAAAGAAGTGGTCTTGTCTATCAAAGACTTGGTTGTCAATGAGAACCGAGGTGTACCAGCTGTGAAGAATCTTTCTTTGGATGTTCGTGCTGGTGAAATTGTCGGTATTGCAGGTATTGATGGCAATGGTCAATCTGAACTCATTCAAGCCATTACTGGTCTTCGTAAGGTTGAGTCAGGTAGCGTTGAATTAAAAGGCAAATCAATCGTGGGGATGCATCCTCGACAAATTACAGAACTAAGCGTGGGGCACGTTCCTGAGGATCGTCACCGTGATGGCTTGATTTTGGAGATGATGATTTCAGAAAATATCGCTCTTCAAACCTACTACAAAGAACCACTCAGCAAAAATGGCATCTTGAACTATGCCAATATCACTTCAAATGCCAAGAAATTGATGGAAGAATTTGACGTCCGTGCGGCAAGCGAATTTGTTCCAGCGGCAGCTCTTTCAGGAGGAAATCAACAAAAAGCGATTATCGCTCGTGAGATTGATCGTGATCCTGATCTCCTTATCGTCAGCCAGCCAACTCGTGGTTTGGATGTCGGTGCCATTGAATATATCCACAAACGTTTGATTGAAGAGCGTGATAACGGTAAGGCTGTCCTTGTTGTCAGCTTTGAATTGGATGAGATTTTAAATGTCTCAGACCGAATTGCTGTTATTCACGATGGTAAGATTCAAGGTATTGTATCGCCAGAAACAACTAACAAACAAGAACTTGGTGTCTTGATGGCAGGTGGAAACTTGGGAAAGGAGAAGAGTGATGTCTAAAAAATTACAACAAATTTCGGTTCCCTTGATTTCCGTATTCTTAGGAATCTTGCTCGGAGCCATTGTCATGTGGATCTTCGGATATGATGCTATCTGGGGCTATGAGGAGTTGTTCTATACAGCTTTTGGTAGCCTCCGTGGAATTGGAGAAATTTTCCGTGCCATGGGTCCTCTTGTCTTGATAGGTCTTGGTTTCGCAGTTGCCAGTCGAGCAGGTTTCTTTAACGTTGGACTTCCTGGTCAGGCTCTTGCGGGTTGGATCCTCAGTGGTTGGTTTGCCTTGTCAAATCCAGATATGCCTCGTCTCGTTTTGATTCCATTAACAGTGATCATTGCTTTGATTGCAGGTGGAATTGTTGGTGCGATTCCAGGTATCCTCAGAGCTTATCTCGGTACGTCAGAGGTTATCGTGACCATCATGATGAACTACATTGTATTGTATGTGGGAAATGCCTTTATTCATGCCTTTCCTAAAGATATTATGCAAAGTACAGACTCAACGATTCGTGTTAGTGCCAATGCTACTTACCAGACACCATGGTTATCAGAGTTGACTGGAAATTCCCGTATGAATATCGGAATCTTCTTTGCAATCATTGCTGTAGCTGTGATTTGGTTCTTGCTCAAGAAAACGACTCTCGGTTTTGAAATTCGTGCAGTTGGTCTTAATCCCCATGCTTCAGAGTACGCTGGTATTTCAGCAAAACGTACAATCATTCTATCAATGATTATCTCTGGTGCCTTGGCTGGTCTTGGTGGAGCTGTCGAAGGTCTTGGAACCTTCCAAAACGTTTACGTTCAGGGATCATCATTGGCTATCGGATTTAACGGGATGGCAGTTAGTTTGCTTGCTGGAAATTCCCCAATTGGAATTCTCTTTGCAGCCTTCTTATTTGGAGTTTTGCAAGTAGGAGCACCGGGTATGAATGCAGCACAAGTTCCGTCTGAGCTTGTCAGCATTGTAACAGCGTCTATTATCTTCTTTGTCAGCGTTCACTACATTATCGAACGCTTTGTCAAACCTAAAAAACAAGTTAAAGGAGGTAAGTAAGGATGTCTATTACAACATTACTCACCCTCTTGGTCTCTTCTATGCTGATTTATTCAGCACCACTTATTTTTACGAGTATCGGGGGAGTTTTCTCTGAACGTGGTGGTGTCGTTAACGTTGGTCTTGAAGGAATTATGGTTATGGGAGCCTTTTCTGGGGTTGTCTTTAACCTTGAATTTGCAGAACAACTTGGAGCGGCGACCCCTTGGATTTCCTTGTTAGTTGCTGGTATCGTGGGAGCTATTTTCTCCCTCATCCATGCAGTCGCTACAGTTCATTTCCGTGCGGACCATGTTGTCAGTGGTACAGTATTGAACTTGATGGCTCCTGCCCTAGCAGTTTTCTTGGTTAAAGTTCTTTATAACAAAGGACAAACGGATAACTTAAGCCAGACTTTTGGACGTTTTGATTTCCCAGTTTTGGCTGATATCCCTGTGATTGGAGATATCTTCTTCAAGTCAACCAGTCTACTAGGTTATATCGCGATTGCCTTCTCATTCTTTGCATGGTTTATTCTCTTTAAGACACGTTTTGGTCTTCGCCTTCGCTCTGTTGGTGAACACCCTCAAGCAGCGGATACCTTGGGGATCAATGTCTACAAAATGAGATATCTTGGGGTTGTTATTTCAGGTTTACTTGGTGGAATTGGGGGAGCGATTTATGCTCAATCAATCTCAGTTAACTTCTCAGTGACAACTATTGTCGGTCCTGGATTTATCGCCCTTGCTGCGATGATCTTTGGTAAATGGAACCCAATTGGTGCAATGCTTTCTAGTCTTTTCTTTGGACTTTCACAAAGTTTGGCAGTTATCGGTTCTCAATTACCTTTCCTGCAAGGAGTGCCAGCGGTTTACCTTCAAATCGCGCCTTATGTCTTGACCATTCTTGTCTTGGCAGCCTTCTTTGGAAAAGCAGTTGCACCTAAGGCAGACGGTATCAACTACATCAAGTCAAAATAAGCATACAAAAAAACGTCAGTTTCAAACTGGCGTTTTATTTTTTAGGATTTTGATGTGTCAAGTTTAGTCCCCAAGGAACGAGATTTTCAGTTTTATTTTTGATACGTGTGATATTATCCTTGTGACGAATGATAATCAAGCTAGCAAGTGCTAGGATAATCAAAATGAAGAGAGGGTCATAGCTGTTTAGGATAAAACCAAATAGTGGAAATAGGAGAACTCCGATAACGGCTGCGATAGAAGCGGTAACGCTAGACAGTGAAATCATACTACCTAGATAGAGGCTTCCAAAGAATACGATTGCTAGATAGAGACAGAAAACAGGCGCAAATCCGAAAATCACTCCAGCACTGGTTGCGACAGCTTTGCCCCCTTTAAATCCTGCAAAGATAGGGAAAGTATGTCCAATGACAGCCAAAAGACCAAATACAAGAGGTGATACACCTTGAAGGTGGAAAAGGATTGGAAGGAGAGTGGCCAAGGTTCCTTTAAAGAAGTCAATCACAAAGGTTGCCATACCCGCTTTCTTACCTAAAATTCGGAAAGTATTGGTTGTTCCGGTGTTTCCAGAACCATGTTCACGCAGATTTGTTTGAAAGAAGATTTGTCCAATCCAAAGACCAGACGGAATCGAACCTAGCAGATAAGCTAAAATTAATAATACAAATGTCATCATAGTACTATTATACCATGAAATGATATAGAAAGTCAGAGAATATCCTGTGAAATTGTGACAGCTGAAAGGGAAAAGCTTTGCAAAATCGCTAGAAAACCTGTAAAATAGAAAAGATGAACAAATAGGAGGTTCCTTGTGTCAAAAAAGGAAATCAATATTAATAACTACAATGATGACGCCATTCAGGTGCTAGAAGGGTTGGATGCGGTCCGTAAACGTCCAGGGATGTATATTGGATCGACTGACGGTGCTGGTCTCCATCACCTAGTCTGGGAAATTGTGGACAATGCAGTCGATGAGGCTTTGTCTGGATTTGGTGACCGCATTGATGTGACCATCAATAAGGACGGCAGTCTAACTGTTCAAGACCATGGTCGTGGGATGCCAACCGGGATGCACGCCATGGGAATTCCAACTGTTGAAGTTATCTTTACCATTCTCCACGCTGGAGGAAAATTCGGTCAAGGTGGTTATAAGACATCAGGTGGTCTCCACGGAGTGGGATCTTCAGTCGTTAATGCCCTTTCTAGTTGGCTAGAAGTTGAAATTACTCGTGACGGTACAGTCTACAAGCAACGTTTTGAAAATGGTGGAAAACCTGTTACAACCTTGAAAAAAATTGGTACAGCACCCAAGTCTAAGACAGGTACCAAAGTCACTTTCATGCCTGACGCGACGATTTTTTCTACGACTGACTTCAAGTACAATACCATTTCAGAACGACTCAATGAGTCAGCCTTTCTTTTAAAAAATGTTACCTTGTCTTTGACAGATAAGCGAACAGATGAAGCAATCGAATTCCATTATGAGAACGGGGTACAGGACTTTGTTTCTTACCTCAATGAAGACAAGGAAATCTTGACGCCAGTCCTATACTTTGAAGGCGAAGACAATGGTTTCCAAGTGGAAGTTGCCCTCCAGTACAATGATGGATTCTCAGATAACATTCTATCCTTTGTCAATAACGTTCGTACTAAAGATGGTGGAACGCACGAGACAGGACTCAAGTCAGCCATTACCAAGGTTATGAATGACTACGCGCGTAAGACTGGGCTCCTCAAGGAAAAAGATAAAAACCTAGAAGGTTCAGATTATCGTGAGGGACTAGCTGCCGTTCTTTCTATTCTGGTTCCTGAAGAGCACCTTCAGTTTGAAGGACAGACCAAGGACAAACTTGGAAGTCCACTAGCTCGTCCAGTTGTAGACGGGATTGTGGCTGATAAGTTAACCTTCTTCCTCATGGAAAATGGAGAACTTGCTTCCAATCTTATTCGCAAGGCTATCAAGGCTCGTGACGCTCGTGAAGCAGCACGAAAGGCTCGTGATGAGAGCCGAAATGGCAAGAAAAACAAGAAAGACAAGGGCTTACTTTCTGGGAAATTAACCCCAGCCCAGTCTAAAAATCCTGCTAAGAATGAACTCTATCTGGTCGAGGGAGACTCTGCCGGTGGTTCTGCCAAACAAGGCCGTGACCGTAAGTTCCAGGCTATCCTACCTCTTCGTGGTAAGGTCATCAATACAGCCAAGGCCAAGATGGCGGATATCCTCAAAAATGAAGAAATCAATACCATGATTTATACCATTGGTGCGGGTGTGGGAGCAGACTTCTCCCTTGAAGATGCCAACTATGACAAGATCATTATCATGACCGATGCGGATACTGACGGTGCTCATATCCAAACCTTGCTCTTAACCTTTTTCTACCGCTACATGCGTCCGCTAGTCGAGGCAGGACATGTCTATATCGCCCTTCCGCCTCTTTACAAGATGTCCAAAGGAAAAGGCAAGAAGGAAGAAGTGGCCTATGCTTGGACGGACGGAGAGCTAGAAGAACTCCGCAAGCAATTCGGCAAAGGAGCTACCCTTCAACGCTACAAGGGACTTGGTGAAATGAATGCGGACCAACTCTGGGAAACAACCATGAATCCAGAAACTCGAACTCTCATTCGTGTCACAATCGAAGATTTAGCACGCGCCGAACGTCGCGTCAATGTCCTCATGGGAGATAAGGTCGAACCACGCCGTAAGTGGATTGAGGATAATGTTAAGTTTACGCTGGAGGAAGCGACAGTGTTTTAAGGGGCATGAATAATGGTTGATTCAGGATATTCGATTTTTGGTAGTTACTTGGGTTTGGTTTTCTTAGTTTCTTTACCCTCGGCTATTCTTGCATTCTACATTAACAGTCGAAAAAAAAGTTTCCAAGGTTTATATGCACCGATTGTATTTACCTTGTTTATGATCTTGATGCTTTTATTCAATATGGATTCGTCAGAATCCGGTTCTTTAGTGGCATCCTTTGTCATGATTTTATTTGGTTTTCCTTTGATAGCAGGAGCCTTAATCTACACACTTATTCGATTGTGTTATGTCTATCCGGAGAAACGGTGGAAGGCTTTTTTGATTTTCCTATCCTATATTTTAGGTCCCCTATCTGTAGGTATTCTGGGATGGTATGTGGTAAATTTAGTTCAGATCCATCTGTTGACATTCTTGGTAATGATTTTGATGATTCTAGTTTCCTATCTTCCTCCTCTCTATCTCCATTACACCAAACGAAATCAGTAAGCAAAGGGGGAGTGAATAGTGAACAGTTCTTTAATAATGATATTTTTCTTTCTCGAAATCATTGCTATTGCTGGAATAATTCTTGATGCAATCTCCAATAAAGAGAAAATAGAATATTCAAGCTCCTTAAGTTCCCTAGTATTTATGGCTTGTAATATAGGAATGTTTGTAGTGTTCAACCCGTCTTTAGACGAACCCTACTTAGGAGTATTTGTACGGGTATTTTCTTTATATACTCATGCGCCTCTGTGCATAACATATGCGATTACTAGTCTTTATAAGAGTATCAAGCACGTCAAGTATTTTCCTAGTAAGTTTGCCCGAATCTTATTATCTAACGTTACACTTATATTTCTACTCTCAATTGTAAATGTTTTTGTATTATTTAGAGAGATTAAAGAAATCTATATACTTATTTTCTTGCAAGGCCTTTTTTCAGGAATTCAATTCCTACTTTGGATGCTTGAAAGAAAAAGAGTTCGAAAACTACAACAACAAAAGAAAGAAGATGCTCCTTTTACTAACCATGTTTCAGATGAGGGTGACATAGATGAGAACTGACCAGGAAATGCTTGAACTGATTTTAGGAACAGTTAAAATTTTAAAAGTTGACACTGGTAAGAACTCAAGTATCTCCTCTTGAATAATCTAACGGAAAATATCATTCAGGTATGTTTCTTTAGAGGGCGCTTTATACTATTTGAAGGATATTATTTTTACCATACAGGAAAGTCGCATCTTTCAAGTAAAAATGACTATCATATTTGTTATGTAAATAATATATAGAACTAAAGGGGGGTCAGTAATGTTTAGGGAATTTACGTTATCTACTTTAATTAGGGAATTTATGTATTTTATTCCCGTTATAACCATAGTAATTTTTGCAATTATAAGTGATTTAATATCTAACTTGGGGAAAAAAGAAAACGCTCGTGCAGTGTCCCTATTTATGTTGAACATCTTCACTATTGGCTTTTGCCTATTAGATAAAGGTTACCCATACTTTGGACAAAGGTTTATCTTTTATTATGTAGGTTGCTTCACACCTTTAATGATCGCATATTCATTATATACCCTCTATAGGAGTATAAAACATTATATGCATTTTAGGAGAACATTTGCTATAATACTTCTTATCAATGCCATCTTTATTTTTTCCCTTTCATTGGTAAATATGTTTGTTGTCTGGGAAATCATAAAAAATTACCAAAAAAGTGACATAATATCTACTTATTATATTTTAATTGTTTTAGGGATTTGCTCAACTATCCAATTAATCGTAGGGGAACTTGAGAAGAAAAGAATACGAGTCCTTCAGAAACAAGAGGAACTAGATAGTTATGAAAAATAACTTAATTAAAGGTAGATGCAGAAAATATAGAAGTCAAGAGCAAATGCTGAGGTTGATTTCACAGACTGCTAAATCTATACAAGTTGAGGCTGTCGCCATGTCTGGTTCACGGACAAATCCAAAAGCACCAAAAGATGAGTTTCAGGATTACGACGTGGTCTATGTCGTGGACGACTTAGATAATTTGACGAGTGACCTTTCTTGGTTAGACCAGTTTGGCACTCGTATCATTGAGCAGCATAATGTCCTAGGCAACCGTCGACTTTATCTAATGCTATTTGAAGATGGAAATCGGATTGATTTGACCCTCTGTCCTACGGAGTATATTCAAGAGTGGGTGGATAGTGAAGCTGATTATACAGTTTTGAAAGATGAGAAAGGCTTGTTTGTGCCCTATTCTCCAAATCCTCAACGTTACTGGACAAGCCCAGCTAGTGCGATTGATTTTGAAAAAGCCTGCAATGAATTTTGGTGGGTGTCAGCCTACGTGGTTAAAGGGATTTGTCGCAAGCAAGCCATCTATGCCACGGATCATCTCTACGGAATTTGTCAACAAGAGTTGTTAAAAGTCTTTGCTTGGCAGGTCGCAAGTGATAGGGGAGAGGTCGATATCGGCAAGAACTACAAGTATCTTTTCCAGTATTTACCTGCAGAGAAGGAGAAGGAATTCTCAGCTCTACTTGATTTTTCAAGTGTAGAGAAACTTACTCAGTCATTGTTTGCTACGATGCAACTTTTCCACAGAGAAGCTCAAATCCTTGCCCAAAAGATGGGATTTGACTACGATAAAGAAGTAGCTGAGAAGATGATTCAGTATGCTGAGGAGAGACTTTCAAATCACTAACTAAATAAAGTATATAATTTAAAAGATTAAACTACAGAAAAGATAGTTTAGTTATATATAGTAACTGAACACGGAACTAATTTCTGTAAATTATCCCTTATTCTATAAAAACCACTCTACATTCTTTGAAAGGAGTTGAACACGCCCTAAATGCTGTGTGAAAAAGATAGATTCTCTTGTGAGCATCGCTCACTGCAATAATTTCCTATTTTCACTTTGCATTTTACGGGCTTAGTATCCTATGTCTAACATTCAAAACATGTCCCTGGAGGACATCATGGGAGAGCGCTTTGGTCGCTACTCCAAGTACATCATTCAAGACCGGGCTTTGCCAGACATTCGGGATGGCTTGAAGCCGGTTCAGCGTCGTATTCTTTATTCAATGAATAAAGATGGCAATACTTTTGACAAGAGCTACCGTAAGTCGGCCAAGTCTGTCGGTAACATCATGGGGAATTTTCACCCACACGGTGATTCTTCCATCTATGATGCCATGGTTCGTATGTCTCAGGACTGGAAAAACCGTGAGATTCTAGTTGAAATGCACGGTAATAACGGTTCTATGGACGGAGATCCGCCTGCGGCTATGCGTTATACCGAGGCTCGTTTGTCTGAGATTGCTGGTTATCTTCTTCAAGATATCGAAAAGAAGACAGTTCCCTTTGCTTGGAACTTTGACGATACCGAGAAAGAGCCGACGGTTTTGCCAGCAGCCTTTCCAAACCTCTTGGTCAATGGTTCGACTGGGATTTCAGCTGGTTATGCTACAGACATTCCACCGCATAATTTGGCTGAGGTTATTGATGCGACGGTTTACATGATTGACCACCCAACAGCCAAGGTGGACAAACTCATGGAATTCTTGCCTGGGCCAGACTTCCCTACAGGAGCTATCATCCAAGGGCGTGATGAAATCAAGAAAGCCTATGAAACTGGGAAGGGGCGCGTGGTTGTTCGTTCTAAGACGGAGATTGAAAAGCTAAAAGGCGGTAAGGAACAAATCGTTATCACTGAGATTCCTTATGAAATCAATAAGGCTAATCTAGTCAAGAAAATCGATGATGTTCGTGTCAATAACAAGGTAGCTGGGATTGCCGAGGTTCGTGATGAGTCTGACCGTGACGGTCTTCGTATCGCTATTGAACTTAAAAAAGACGCGAATACCGAGCTTGTACTCAACTATCTCTTCAAATATACTGACTTGCAAATCAACTACAACTTTAACATGGTGGCGATTGACAATTTCACCCCTCGTCAGGTTGGGATTATTCCAATCTTATCTAGCTACATCGCCCACCGTCGTGAAGTGATTCTAGCACGTTCCCGCTTTGACAAGGAAAAGGCTGAGAAACGTCTGCATATCGTTGAAGGTTTGATTCGCGTGATTTCGATTTTGGACGAAGTCATTGCCCTTATCCGTGCTTCTGAGAACAAGGCTGACGCTAAGGAAAACCTCAAGATCAGCTATGAGTTTACTGAGGAGCAGGCAGAAGCCATCGTGACCTTACAACTTTACCGTTTGACCAATACAGACGTGGTTGTCTTGCAGGAAGAAGAAGCAGAATTGCGTGAAAAGATTGCCATGCTTGCGGCGATCATCGGTGATGAACGGACTATGTACAATCTCATGAAGAAAGAACTTCGTGAGGTCAAGAAGAAATTTGCGACACCACGTTTGAGTACTTTGGAAGATACTGCGAAAGCAATCGAGATTGACACAGCTAGTTTGATTGCCGAGGAAGATACCTATGTCAGCGTGACTAAGGCAGGCTATATCAAGCGTACTAGCCCACGTTCCTTTGCGGCATCCACTCTGGAAGAAATTGGCAAGCGTGATGATGATCGTTTGATCTTTGTTCAATCTGCCAAGACAACCCAGCATCTCTTGATGTTCACGACTCTTGGGAATGTCATCTATCGACCAATCCATGAATTGGCAGATATTCGCTGGAAGGACATCGGAGAGCATTTGAGTCAAACCATCACAAACTTTGAAACGAATGAAGAAATCCTTTATGTGGAAGTAGTGGATCAGTTTGATGATGCGACAACTTACTTTGCAGCGACTCGACTTGGTCAAATCAAGCGTGTAGAACGCAAAGAATTCTCTCCATGGCGGACCTACAAGTCGAAGTCTGTTAAGTACGCTAAACTCAAAGACGAGACAGACCAAATTGTAGCAGTGGCTCCAATTAAACTGGATGATGTTCTCTTGATTAGTCAAAACGGTTATGCCCTTCGTTTCAATATCGAAGAGGTTCCGGTTGTTGGTGCCAAGGCTGCGGGTGTCAAGGCTATGAACCTGAAAGCAGATGATGCGCTTCAGTCTGCCTTTATCTGTAACACCTCATCCTTCTACCTCTTGACCCAACGTGGAAGCTTGAAACGTGTTTCCATTGAGGAAATTCCAGCGACCAGCCGTGCTAAACGAGGCCTACAAGTCTTGCGTGAGTTGAAAAACAAACCGCACCGTGTCTTTTTAGCAGGAGCAGTTGCAGAGCAAGGTTTCGTTGGTGATCTTTTTAGTACAGAAGTAGAAGAAAACGACCAAACGCTGCTTGTCCAATCTAACAAGGGAACAATCTATGAGAGCCGATTGCAAGATTTGAATTTGTCTGAACGCACTAGCAATGGAAGCTTTATTTCAGACACGATTTCAGATGAAGAAGTTTTCGATGCTTACCTCAAAGAAGTCTTTAAAGAGGACAAAACAAATTCGTAAAAAGAATCAGTCCAGAGGGCTGATTTCTTTATGTTGAAAAAATTTTCAGAAAATTACAAATAATACTTGAAATTTTACTAGAAAAGTGTAGAATAGAACACATAGTTTGAATAGTATAAAGGAGAAACACATGACAGTTGCAATTGATTGGGAAAACCTTGGCTTTGCTTATATGAAATTACCTTACCGTTATATCGCTCACTACAAAAATGGTCAATGGGATCAAGGAGAATTGACAGAGGATGCAACCTTGCATATTTCAGAGTCTTCTCCAAGTCTCCACTATGGACAGCAAGCATTTGAGGGATTGAAAGCCTATCGAACCAAGGATGGCAGTGTTCAACTGTTCCGTCCTGACGAAAATGCCAAGCGTCTGCAACGTACCTGCGACCGTCTTTTGATGCCACAAGTTCCGACAGAAATGTTTGTAGAAGCTTGTAAAGCAGTTGTGCGTGCAAATGAAGAATACGTCCCACCATATGGAACAGGTGGAACCCTTTATCTTCGTCCACTGTTGATTGGTGTTGGAGATATTATCGGGGTAAAACCTGCAGAAGAGTATATTTTCACCATCTTTGCTATGCCGGTTGGTAACTATTTTAAAGGTGGTTTAGTCCCAACAAATTTCTTGATTCAGGATGAATACGACCGGGCAGCTCCAAATGGTACAGGTGCGGCCAAGGTAGGTGGGAACTATGCTGCTAGCCTCCTCCCAGGTAAAATGGCCAAGTCACGTCAATTTTCAGATGTTATCTACTTAGACCCATCTACACATACAAAGATTGAAGAAGTCGGATCAGCCAACTTCTTTGGAATTACAGAGAACAACGAATTTGTAACGCCATTAAGCCCATCTATCTTACCATCTATTACCAAGTACTCATTGCTTTACTTGGCTGAACACCGCTTGGGCTTGACTCCGATTGAAGGCGATGTTCCAATTGATAATTTGGAGCGTTTTGTAGAGGCAGGTGCTTGTGGAACAGCAGCGGTTATTTCGCCAATTGGAGGCATCCAACATGGTGATGATTTCCATGTTTTCTATAGTGAAACAGAAGTAGGTCCTGTTACACGTAAACTCTATGATGAATTGACTGGTATCCAATTTGGTGATGTGGAAGCACCAGAGGGATGGATTGTCAAAGTGGACTAAAAGATATGAAATAAAGAAGAGCTCCATAGCAGTTGTAATAGCTGAAATGGAGTTTTTTCTTGCTAGTTTTAGCTTTTTCTTGTACAATAGAAAAAGTGAAAAGAGGTACAGTATGAGTAAAAAAGATAAGAAAATTGAAATCCAATTAACAGATGCAAAAGTGACTGTTGGAAAAGACAGCTATGAAGGATACGTTTTGACGATCGGGAAAAAGGTTATTGGGGAAATTGCCGAATTAGATAGCCAATTTGCCATCATAAAGAATGGAAATGTCGATAGTTTTTATAAAAAACTTGAAAAAGCTGTGGAAATTTTGATTGAAAACTATAATTTGACAAAATAATACTTGTTTTATTGAAAATTTCATGATATAATAGTTCTCGTTAAACATTGGAGAGATAGCGAAGAGGCTAAACGCGGCGGACTGTAAATCCGCTCCTTCGGGTTCGGGGGTTCGAATCCCTCTCTCTCCATTCATCAATGGGGTATAGCCAAGCGGTAAGGCAAGGGACTTTGACTCCCTCATGCGTTGGTTCGAATCCAGCTACCCCAGTTCTTAGGTAATAAATTCAAGATAAAAAGAAAAATATCTTAGGGTATTTTATTTTTATAATTGAAAGACGTGAACGATATGAACATGTCTTTGCGGGTGCTTAGGAAAAAAATTATAAGTATGTCAAGTTTTTGAAAAAACTTGATTGTTGGAGGATTTTTTAGATGAACGAATTTGAAGATTTGCTAAATAGCGTTAGCCAAGTTGAGCCTGGTGATGTTGTTAGTGCTGAAGTATTGACAGTTGATGCGACTCAAGCTAACGTTGCAATCTCTGGGACTGGTGTTGAAGGTGTCTTGACTCTTCGCGAATTGACAAACGATCGCGATGCAGATATCAATGACTTTGTGAAAGTAGGAGAAGTATTGGATGTTCTTGTACTTCGTCAAGTAGTTGGTAAAGATACTGATACAGTTACATACCTTGTATCTAAAAAACGCCTTGAAGCTCGCAAAGCATGGGACAAACTTGTAGGACGCGAAGAAGAAGTTGTTACTGTTAAAGGAACTCGTGCCGTTAAAGGTGGACTTTCAGTAGAATTTGAAGGTGTTCGTGGATTCATCCCAGCTTCAATGTTGGATACTCGTTTCGTACGTAACACTGAGCGTTTCGTAGGTCAAGAATTTGATGCTAAAATCAAGGAAGTTGATCCTAAAGAAAACCGTTTCATCCTTTCACGTCGTGAAGTTGTTGAAGCAGCTACTGCAGCAGCTCGTGCTGAAGTATTCGGTAAATTGGCTGTTGGTGATGTCGTAACTGGTAAAGTTGCTCGTATCACAAGTTTCGGTGCTTTCATCGACCTTGGTGGGGTTGACGGATTGGTTCACTTGACTGAATTGTCACACGAACGTAACGTATCACCTAAATCAGTTGTAACTGTTGGTGAAGAAATCGAAGTGAAGATCCTTGATCTTAACGAAGAAGAAGGTCGCGTATCACTTTCACTTAAAGCAACAACACCTGGACCATGGGATGGCGTTGAGCAAAAATTGGCTAAAGGTGACGTAGTAGAAGGAACAGTTAAACGTTTGACTGACTTTGGTGCATTTGTTGAAGTATTGCCAGGTATTGACGGACTTGTTCACGTATCACAAATTTCATACAAACGTATCGAAAATCCAAAAGAAGCTCTTACTGTTGGTCAAGAAGTTACTGTTAAAGTCCTTGATGTTAACGCTGACGCAGAACGTGTATCACTTTCTATCAAAGCTCTTGAAGAACGTCCAGCTCAAGAAGAAGGACAAAAAGAAGAAAAACGTGCTGCTCGTCCACGTCGTCCAAAACGTCAAGAAAAACGTGATTTCGAACTTCCAGAAACACAAACAGGATTCTCAATGGCTGACTTGTTTGGTGATATCGAACTTTAATCAAATTGATAATCACAAAATCCTTTGTTTAAAACAAGGGATTTTTCTTTTGTCTCTTTCCCATTTTTGATATAATAGTTCTATGTTAGATTCAGAAAAACAATCACAATATCAATTGTTAAATGAGGAACTCTCTTATTTACTTGAAGGTGAGAGCAATGTTCTTGCCAATCTTTCGAATGCTAGTGCCCTCCTGAAATCTCGCTTTCCCAATACTGTATTTGCAGGGTTTTATCTGTTTGATGGTAGCGAGTTGGTTTTAGGGCCTTTTCAGGGCGGCGTTTCTTGCATTCGCATCCCGCTTGGAAAAGGCGTGTGTGGAGAAGCTGCTGAGTTTCAAGAGACTGTTTTGGTTGGCGATGTGAGCACCTATCCAAACTACATTTCTTGTGATAGTATGGCCAAGAGTGAAATCGTGGTTCCCATGCTCAAGAATGGTCGATTGCTGGGTGTCTTAGACTTGGATTCTTCACTTATTGATGATTACAATGCCATTGACCGTGATTACTTGGAACAATTTGTCGCTATTTTGCTTGAGAAGACAGAATGGGACTTTACGATGTTTGAGGAGAAAGCCTAATGTATCAAGCACTTTATCGAAAATATAGAAGTCAAACTTTTTCACAACTAGTAGGTCAAGAAGTTGTGGCTAAAACCCTAAAACAAGCGGTCGAGCAGGAAAAGATTAGTCATGCCTATCTTTTCTCAGGCCCTCGTGGAACTGGGAAGACCAGTGTAGCCAAGATTTTTGCCAAGGCTATGAACTGTCCGAACCAAGTGAACGGAGAACCATGTAATAACTGCTATATCTGCCAAGCAGTGACAGAAGGTAGTTTAGAAGATGTTATCGAAATGGATGCTGCTTCAAATAATGGAGTTGATGAAATCCGAGAAATTCGGGATAAATCTACCTATGCTCCTAGTTTGGCACGTTATAAGGTCTATATCATAGACGAGGTTCATATGTTGTCTACAGGGGCTTTTAATGCGCTTTTAAAGACGCTAGAAGAACCAACTCAAAACGTTGTCTTTATCTTGGCGACCACCGAATTGCACAAGATTCCAGCAACTATTTTATCGCGTGTCCAACGTTTTGAGTTTAAGTCGATTCGAACGCAAGATATCACGGCACATATTCATCATATTTTAGAAAAAGAAAATATCAGTTCTGAACCAGAGGCTGTGGAAATCATTGCCAGACGAGCTGAAGGTGGGATGCGGGATGCCTTGTCTATTCTGGACCAAGCTTTGAGTTTGACGCAAGGGAATGCTTTAACCACAGCTATCTCTGAGGAGATTACAGGCACCATTAGTCTATCAGCACTTGATGACTATGTAGCTGCCTTGTCTCAGCAGGATGTTCCAAAAGCGCTTGATTCTTTGAATCTTTTGTTTGAAAATGGCAAGAGCATGACTCGTTTTGTGACGGATCTCTTGCAGTATTTACGTGATTTACTGGTTGTTCAGACAGGTGGCGAAAATACTCATCATAGTCCAGTTTTTATGGACAATCTAGCTCTGTCTCAGGAAAGTCTCTTTGAAATGATTCAAATAGCGACTGTGAGCTTGGCGGATATGAAAGCTAGCCTGCAACCTAAGATTTATGCTGAGATGATGACTATTCGTTTAGCTGAGATTAAGCCTGAGCCAGTTCTTTCAGAAGCAGTTGAAGGAGAAATAGCTACACTAAGACAGGAAGTCGCTCGTCTCAAACAAGAACTTGCTAATGTTGGAACAGCTCCTAAACAAGTGGTGCCAGTCCCTAGCCGTCCAGCAACTTCCAAGACAGTCTATCGAGTAGACCGTAATAAGGTTCAGGCTATCCTACAAGAAGCTGTTGAAAATCCTGATTTGGCACGTCAAAACTTGATTCGCCTACAGAATGCGTGGGGAGAAGTGATTGAAAGTTTAGCTGGACCAGATAAGGCTCTTCTCGTAGGTTCTCAACCAGTTGCGGCCAATGAACACCATGCTATTTTAGCCTTTGAGTCTAATTTCAATGCTGGTCAAACCATGAAAAGAGATAATCTCAATACTATGTTTGGCAATATTCTCAGCCAGGCAGCTGGATTTTCACCTGAGATTCTGGCTATTTCTCTAGAGGAATGGAAAGAGGTTCGAGCAGCATTTTCAGCTAAAAACAAGTCTCCTCAAGCTGACCAAGTGGTGGAAGAAGAGAGCCTGATTCCAGAAGGATTTGAATTTCTGGCTGATAAAGTCATGGTTGAAGAAGACTAAAAGTGGATTTCATGATACAATAATCTTATGAATAGACAACAATTTATCATAATAGCGTTATTCACGGCAGCTGAGACTTATTTTTTCAATGAATCCTTGATGACTGGTCGCTACGTTATGGCAGCTTTTTGGGCAATTCTTCTCTTTCGAAACTTTAGGTTAAGTTAACTGATGGGAAAAATTGTAGACGCTATTGATCAGCACCTAAACCGCAAGGATTAGCCCCAGCTTCTAGACAAAATCAAAGCCTTTTAGGCTTTTTTTTGTTATACTAGTAGAGTATATTTATTGACCTTTTGTCCTATTTTTTAGGGATTGTAAGCAATTTCCTAAGGTATTGAGCAAAATGTTTGAAAAAGAAAGGAACTATCATGTCAGTATTAGAGATCAAAGATCTTCACGTTGAGATTGAAGGAAAAGAAATTTTGAAAGGAGTCAATCTGACTCTGAAAACAGGAGAAATCGCAGCCATTATGGGACCAAATGGTACGGGTAAATCAACTCTTTCAGCAGCTATTATGGGTAACCCTAACTATGAAGTTACTAAAGGTGAGGTCTTGTTTGATGGTGTAAATATCCTTGAGTTGGAAGTGGACGAGCGTGCGCGTATGGGACTTTTCCTTGCTATGCAATACCCATCTGAAATTCCTGGAATTACCAATGCAGAGTTTCTTCGTGCAGCCATGAATGCTGGTAAAGAAGATGATGAAAAGATTTCGGTTCGTGAGTTCATCACTAAACTAGACGAGAAAATGGAATTGCTCAACATGAAAGAAGAAATGGCAGAGCGTTACCTCAACGAAGGTTTCTCAGGTGGTGAGAAAAAACGTAATGAAATTCTTCAACTCTTGATGTTGGAACCAACTTTTGCCCTCTTGGATGAGATTGACTCTGGTCTTGATATTGACGCCCTTAAAGTTGTATCGAAAGGTGTGAATGCCATGCGTGGTGAAGGGTTTGGTGCTATGATCATCACTCACTACCAACGTCTTTTGAACTACATCACACCAGACGTGGTCCACGTGATGATGGAAGGTCGTGTGGTCCTTTCTGGCGGTCCAGAATTGGCAGCCCGTTTGGAACGTGAAGGATACGCAAAACTAGCTGAAGAACTCGGCTACGACTACAAGGAAGAATTGTAATTCCCTCGTATCTTTTAGGAGAAGTAAATGACTAAAGAAACTATTAAACTTTTTTCAGAAATGCACGCTGAACCAAGCTGGTTGGCAGACCTCCGTCAAAAAGCTTTTGATAAGATTGAGAGTTTGGAATTACCAGTCATTGAGCGTGTCAAATTTCACCGTTGGAATCTGGGAGATGGAACCATCACAGAAAGTGAACCTTCAGCAAATGTTCCTGACTTCACGGCTCTAGACAATCACTTGAAGTTGGTGCAAGTAGGAACGCAGACTGTTTTTGAACAAATTCCACTTGAATTGGCTGAACAAGGAGTAATCTTTACAGACTTCCACTCAGCTTTAGAAGAAATTCCCGAACTTATCGAGGAATTCTTCATGTCATCTGTTAAGTATGACGATGACAAGTTGGCAGCCTACCACACAGCTTACTTTAACAGTGGTGCTGTTCTCTACATTCCTGATAATGTTGAAATTACAGAACCAATTGAAGGTATTTTCTACCAAGACAGCGATAGCGATGTGCCATTTAACAAGCATATCCTTATCATTGCTGGTAAAAACTCTAAAATAAGCTATCTTGAACGTCTAGAGTCACGAGGTGGAGGTAGTGCAAAAGCAACTGCCAATATCACAGTTGAAGTGATTGCTCGTTCTGGTGCGCAAGTCAAGTTTGCGGCTATTGACCGTTTAGGTGAAAATGTCACTGCCTACATTAGCCGCCGTGGTAAACTAGGCAACGATGCAAGCATTGACTGGGCAATCGGTGTCATGAACGAAGGAAATGTCGTTGCGGACTTTGATAGCGACTTGATTGGAAATGGTAGCCATGCTGACCTTAAAGTCGTAGCTCTTTCAAGTGGTCGTCAGGTGCAAGGGATTGACACTCGAGTGACTAACTATGGTTGCAACTCAATCGGAAATATCCTTCAACATGGGGTTATCCTTGAAAAAGCTACTTTGACCTTCAACGGTATCGGTCACATTATCAAGGGTGCCAAGGGAGCAGATGCGCAGCAAGAGAGTCGTGTTCTTATGCTTTCAGACCAAGCACGTTCAGATGCCAACCCAATTCTTTTGATTGATGAAAATGACGTTACAGCAGGTCACGCGGCTTCTATCGGACAAGTAGATCCAGAAGATATGTACTATCTCATGAGTCGTGGCTTGGATAAGGCAACTGCAGAACGCTTGGTTGTTCGTGGTTTCCTTGGATCTGTTATCGTTGAGATTCCAGTCAAAGAAGTTCGTGATGAAATGATTGCAACTATCGAAGAAAAATTGTCAAAACGCTAAGGGGAAGCCTATGTTAGATGTAGAAGCGATTCGCAAGGATTTTCCAATTTTAGACCAGATTGTCAACGATGAACCTCTGGTCTATCTGGACAATGCTGCGACGACACAAAAACCACTAGCAGTTCTGGAAACAATCAACCGCTACTATGAGCAGGACAATGCCAATGTTCACCGTGGTGTTCATACCTTGGCTGAGCGAGCAACAGCTTCTTATGAAGCTGCTCGTGAAACCATTCGTAAGTTTATCAATGCAGGCTCTACAAAGGAAGTTCTCTTTACCAGAGGAACGACAACCAGCCTTAACTGGGTGGCACGCTTCGCTGAGGAAATTCTGACTGAGGGAGACCAAGTCTTGATTTCAGTAATGGAACACCATTCTAATATCATTCCATGGCAGGAAGCTTGTCGCCAGACTGGGGCAGAGCTTGTCTATGTTTATCTCAAGGACGGGGCTCTGGATATGGAGGATTTGCGCGCTAAATTGACTGATAAAGTCAAGTTTGTCTCTCTAGCTCAAGCCTCAAATGTTCTTGGTGTGGTCAATCCGATCAAGGAAATCACTCAAATGGCACATAAAGTTGGTGCTATTATGGTGGTGGATGGAGCTCAGTCTACACCTCATATGAAGATTGATGTCCAGGACTTGGATGTGGACTTCTTTGCCTTTTCAGGTCACAAGATGGCTGGTCCGACTGGTATCGGTGTTCTTTATGGCAAGGAAAAATATCTCAATCAAATGTCTCCAGTAGAATTTGGCGGCGAGATGATTGATTTTGTCTACGAGCAATCTGCTAGTTGGAAGGAATTGCCTTGGAAATTCGAGGCTGGAACGCCAAATATGGCAGGAGCTATTGGACTTGCGACTGCAGTTGATTATCTGGAAAAGATTGGTATGGATGCCATTGAAGCGCATGAACAGGAATTGATTGCGTACGTCTATCCAAAACTGCAGGCAATTGAGGGATTGACCATTTACGGTTCGCAGGACTTGGCTCAACGTTCAGGTGTTATTGCCTTTAACCTAGGCGATCTTCATCCTCACGATCTTGCGACGGCCCTGGATTATGAGGGAGTGGCTGTTCGTGCTGGTCACCATTGTGCGCAACCCTTGCTTCAGTATTTGGAAGTCCCAGCAACAGCTCGTGCAAGCTTTTATATCTACAATACTAAGGCAGATTGTGACAAACTAGTCGATGCCCTACAAAAGACAAAGGAGTTTTTCAATGGCACTTTCTAAACTAGATAGCCTTTATATGGCAGTGGTAGCAGACCATTCGAAAAATCCGCATCACCAAGGGAAGTT
The DNA here is from genome assembly GCF_030440025.1 of Streptococcus sp. SO2. Next base: position 187,932 of record NZ_JAQFJH010000001.1, on the reverse strand, counting down.
AGAAGACGCTGAGCAAATCAGTCTCAACAATCCTACCTGCGGGGATGTCGTCAACCTATCTGTCAAGTTTGATGCAGAGGACCGTTTGGAAGATATCGCTTTTCTAAACTCAGGATGTACGATTTCAACTGCTTCTGCTAGTATGATGACAGATGCTGTTTTGGGCAAGACCAAACAAGAAATTCTAGAACTTGCAACCATCTTTTCTGAAATGGTTCAAGGTCAAAAGGATGAGCGTCAAGACCAACTTGGAGACGCGGCATTCTTATCAGGTGTTGCCAAATTCCCGCAACGGATCAAGTGTGCAACTCTAGCTTGGAACGCCTTGAAGAAAACAATTGAAAATCAAGAAAATCAGTAAGACAAGTTTCTTTTGTCTTATGAATCAGTAGAAATGAAGAATGAAAGAAAGGATATTATGGCTGAAGAAAGAGTAGAACCAAAACCAATTGATCTTGGTGAATATAAATTTGGTTTCCATGACGATGTAGAGCCTGTCCTATCGACAGGAAAAGGATTGAACGAAGAAGTCATTCGCGAATTATCAGCTGCTAAGGGAGAACCTGAGTGGATGTTAGAATTCCGTTTGAAGTCTTATGAAACCTTCAAAAAAATGCCTATGCAAACCTGGGGAGCAGACTTGTCAGAGATTGATTTTGATGACTTGATCTACTACCAAAAACCATCTGATAAACCTGCCCGTTCTTGGGATGAAGTTCCTGAAAAAATTAAAGAGACCTTTGAACGTATCGGGATTCCAGAAGCTGAACGTGCTTATCTAGCAGGTGCCTCTGCCCAGTACGAGTCAGAAGTGGTTTACCACAACATGAAGGAAGAGTTTGAGAAGTTAGGAATTATCTTTACAGATACAGATTCTGCCCTCAAGGAATACCCAGACTTGTTTAAACAATACTTTGCGAAGTTGGTACCACCGACTGATAACAAGTTGGCTGCCCTCAACTCAGCAGTATGGTCGGGTGGAACCTTTATCTACGTACCAAAAGGTGTCAAGGTAGATATTCCACTTCAAACTTACTTCCGTATCAACAACGAAAATACAGGTCAGTTCGAACGTACCTTGATTATCGTTGATGAGGGAGCAAGTGTCCACTACGTAGAAGGATGTACAGCACCAACTTATTCTAGCAACAGCTTGCACGCTGCCATTGTAGAAATTTTCGCTTTAGACGGAGCTTATATGCGTTATACAACCATCCAAAACTGGTCTGATAATGTCTATAACTTGGTAACAAAACGTGCGAAAGCTTTGAAAGATGCGACTGTTGAGTGGATTGATGGAAACTTGGGTGCCAAAACGACTATGAAATATCCATCTGTTTATCTAGATGGAGAAGGGGCGCGTGGTACTATGCTCTCTATCGCCTTTGCTAATGCAGGGCAACACCAAGATACGGGTGCCAAGATGATCCACAACGCTCCACATACAAGCTCGTCTATCGTGTCAAAATCCATCGCTAAAGGCGGAGGAAAGGTGGACTACCGTGGACAAGTGACCTTTAATAAGAACTCTAAGAAATCTGTCTCTCACATTGAGTGTGATACTATTATCATGGATGACTTATCAGCGTCAGATACCATTCCATTTAATGAAATTCATAACTCGCAAGTTGCTTTGGAGCACGAAGCCAAGGTATCTAAGATTTCAGAAGAACAACTCTACTACCTCATGAGTCGTGGCTTGTCAGAATCTGAGGCAACCGAGATGATTGTCATGGGATTTGTCGAACCCTTCACTAAAGAGCTTCCAATGGAATATGCAGTTGAGCTGAACCGCTTGATTAGCTATGAAATGGAAGGATCTGTCGGATAAAACCCAAAAGGAGAAGCAAATGGGATTCTTAAAAAAATTATTTGGTAATGTTGAAAAAGCGAATAAAGGTGAAATTCCTGCCGAGGAAATTGTTCCACCTTTTACAGTTGATTTAGTAGAAGAAGCAGATGATTATTGGCGACAAATGGAACAAAACCTCTTGATAAACGCTGTAAAAGCTGCTGGTGGTCCTGAGGCGGTAGAACGTGCTTTTGTTCTTGCTAATTTTAAGGATAATCAAGAAACCTTTGAGCTCTTTTATCAGGTAAATGGTCAACTTCTTTCATGGAGAGAGATGGATGCGACTGTAGTTGATAAAATCAGCAATCAACTCCTTCCACAAGCACCAGGTGTGGCACGTGCAGTTAATGAGAATTATGAAGAAGCGAAGATTCCAGTAATCGAGTACGCTATGCTTCAGTTTGAAACTGCAACCATGGCTTGGTTTGGTCGGAAGCTGACAACAGCTTCTCCAGAAGCAGAATTGACTTTTGAAGAATTGGTATCAGGTTGGCGCGCTATTTTGGAACAAGAAGTTCCAAACCGTCCTTTAGATAGTGACCGTCCGTTCCCTTACTTTGAAGTTTAAAATCCCGAATCCCCAAAACCTTTCAATGGAGTGTACTGTTGAGCTTAATCGCTTGATGAGTAACTAATTGAAACAATCAGTGGGTAAAAATGCAAATTCTGAACAGGAATCCTTTCTGTTCAGAATTTTTTTCAAATAAGTACCTAATAAATATTCACAAAAATACTTTTATATGGTAAAATAAAACAATTACATTTAGTGGAGATGAAGTATGAATATTTTTAGAACCAAGGATGTTAGTCTGAGACAGACAGAGATGCATCGCCATTTGAAATTGTGGGATTTGATTCTTCTAGGGATTGGTGCCATGGTGGGGACAGGGATTTTCACCATTACAGGAACAGCAGCGGCTACCCTAGCTGGTCCATCACTAGTGATTTCCATTGTGATTTCTGCCCTGTGTGTTTCTCTATCAGCCCTCTTTTTTGCAGAATTTGCCTCTCGTGTGCCTGCAACTGGTGGCGCTTATAGTTATCTCTATGCGATTTTAGGAGAATTGCCAGCCTGGATTGCTGGCTGGTTGACCACCATGGAATTCATGACGGCTGTTTCAGGTGTGGCGTCTGGCTGGGCAGCTTACTTTAAGGGATTGCTCAGTAATTATGGTATCTCCATGCCTCAAGCCTTGAATGGCACCTTTAACCCTGAACAGGGAACTTATATAGATTTTCTGCCGATTTTAGTACTGACATTGGTAACGGGATTGGTTTTGTTAAATTTCAAGGCAGCTTTGCGATTTAATTCGCTTTTAGTGGTCTTGAAATTCTCAGCTCTCGCCTTATTTATCCTAGTTGGTATTTGGTACATCAAGCTAGAAAATTGGACGAATTTTGCTCCATTTGGTTTTGGTCAACTATATGGTGGAAGTACTGGTATTATGGCGGGTGCATCTTTGATGTTCTTTGGATTTCTCGGATTTGAGTCTATTTCCATGGCAGTTGATGAAATTCAAAGTCCGCAAAAAAATATTCCCCGCGGAATCGTGCTTTCTCTGACAATCGTCACCATTCTCTATGCTTTGGTAACCTTAGTATTGACAGGGATTGTTCACTACAGTAAGCTCAATGTGGACGATGCAGTAGCATTTTCATTACGGAGTATTGGTATCGGCTGGGCAGCCAATTATGTTTCGCTTGTAGCCATTCTAACCCTGATAACCGTATGTATCTCCATGACTTATGCTTTGTCTCGGATGATTTATAGCTTAGCTCGTGATGGACTTTTACCTCAAAGTTTTAAACAATTAAGCAAGACTAGTCGCGTTCCTAAAAATGCGACCCTCTTAACAGGAGTTACTTCAGCTATTGCTGCAGGAGTGTTTCCTCTAGCCAGTATTGCAGCCTTCTTAAATATTTGTACGCTAGCTTATCTGATTTTGCTAGCCTACGGAATTATAAAACTCAGAAAGGATAAGGGGATGCCAAAAGAAGGAGAGTTCAAAACTCCTTTAGTGCCTCTTTTGCCAATCCTTTCCATTCTTATCTGTCTTTCCTTTATGCTTCAATATAGTCTAGATACCTGGATTGCCTTTGGTATTGCTCTTGTAGTTGGTCTAGTCATTTACTTTACTTACGGGTTCCGCCATTCAACCCTCGCAGAAGAAGAATAAAAGCTGGGAATTCCCAGCTTTTTTAATCTTTCACATAAGTAAATCCTTCACCCAGAATTTCATGAGCCTCAGTGATGGTGATAAAGGCTTGAGGATCAATTTTATGAATCATATCTTTCATTTTAACGATTTCGTTTCGACCGACGATACAGTAGATAATTTTTAAATCCTTTTTGCTGTAGTATCCTTGACCAGATATAAAGGTAACGCCACGTCCGAGTTCATCATTAATCTCTTTGGCCAATTGATCAGGATATTGGGTAATAATCATAAATCCTTTACCACCATAACCTCCTTCGCCTATCAAGTCGATAACACGAGCGATGATAAAGTCAAACAAGAGGGTATAGGTAACTAGACGAAGGTCCTGGAAGATAATCAAAATCAACATTAGGATAAAAAAGTCAATCCCAAAGAGCAATTTCCCAATCGAAATATTAGTGTATTTGTTGAGGATACGAGCAACGATATCAGAGCCACCAGTGGTTCCACCAGCATTAAAGATAATTCCTAAACCAACCCCTAGTAAGACTCCTGAGACTAAAGCGACAATGATGAGATCCCCTTGCAAGTCGATATGCAAAGGAATACGCTCAAAAATTGCTAGCCAAACGGAAAGTGAAATTGATCCTAAAAGACTGGAGTAGAGGGTCTTAGGTCCAAATATTTTCCAAGCCAGAATAAATAAAGGGATATTAATCAAGAGGTTCATCAATGAGACAGGAATCTTAAAAAGATAGTAGGTAATCAAGGTAATACCTGTCGCCCCTCCCTCAAATAAATGATAAGGAACAACAAAGTAGGTAAGACCGAAGGCATAGATAGCAGCCCCAAGAATAATGGTGATAATCGGTTGAAGTTTTCGAATCATGGCTGTTCCTCACTTTTCTATAGATAGATTATACCAAAAATTCAATTCTTTTCATCGGATTACTTATGATTTTTTATCATTTTTTTGATATAATAAAAGAGAAAATCCCAATCCTATCGAGAAGAATAGAAAGATTGAATTATGACACAAGTAAAAATTGTAACGGACTCTTCTGTTACTATCGAACCAGAAGTAGTTAAAGAATTAAATATCACTGTTGTCCCTCTATCAGTTATGATTGATAGTGTGCTTTATTCGGATGCAGATTTGAAAGAGGGAGAATTCCTTCATCTTATGCAACAAAGTAAAAATCTGCCTAAAACAAGTCAACCACCTGTTGGAGTGTTTGCTGAGGTCTTTGAAGAGCTAGGTAAAGATGGTAGTCAAATTATCGCCATTCACATGTCCCATGCCTTATCTGGAACTGTGGAAGCTGCTCGCCAAGGGGCAAGTCTTTCAACTGCTGATGTAACGGTTATTGATAGTTCCTTTACAGATCAAGCATTGAAGTTCCAAGTTGTTGAAGCCGCAAAACTTGCTAAAGAAGGTAAAGACTTAGAAGCAATCTTAGCTCATGTAGAGGATGTAAAAAATCATACAGAACTTTATATCGGTGTTTCGACGCTAGAAAACTTAGTTAAGGGTGGTCGTATTGGACGTGTGACAGGATTACTAAGCTCACTCTTGAATATTCGTGTAGTAATGCAGATGAAAAACCACGAACTCCAACCAATAGTCAAAGGACGTGGAGCGAAAACTTTCAAAAAGTGGCTTGAGGAATTAACCGAGACTCTTTCTCAAAAATCAGTTGCAGAGATTGGAATTTCCTATGCTGGAACGAACGAATGGGCGAATGAGATGAAGGCATTATTGCAACCTTATGTTGAGAAGCCAATCTCTGTATTGGAAACTGGCTCTATTATTCAAACTCATACTGGAGAGAATGCTTGGGCGATTCTAATTCGCTACAATTCCTAAAAAAATAGAGAAAAAATGGTCAAAATAGTGTTTTTGACTTGACCTATAGTCGATTTTAGGATATGATTATATTTGTTAATTAGAAATTATTTGGAGGATTTGTTAACATGGCAAACAAACAAGATTTGATCGCTAAAGTAGCAGAAGCTACAGAATTGACTAAGAAAGATTCAGCAGCAGCAGTTGATGCTGTATTTGCAGCAGTAACTGAATACCTTGCTGCTGGTGAAAAAGTTCAATTGATCGGTTTCGGTAACTTTGAAGTTCGTGAGCGTGCTGCACGTAAAGGTCGCAACCCTCAAACTGGTAAAGAAATCAAAATCGCAGCTTCTAAAGTTCCAGCATTCAAAGCTGGTAAAGCTCTTAAAGACGCTGTTAAATAATGAATTTTCAAAAAGCCTATTGTATCAAGCTTCATTGCTTGGTCGATAGGCTTTTTTTGTTGCTTTGGGGTATTTTTGGGGCAAAAAGAAAAAGGTTCCCACGGATGAGAACCTTCTTTTCATTAGTTTTTAGAAGCTGCTTGGAATTCAGGGTTTTTCCATGCTTCGTCAATGATAGCTTGCAATTCTTTAGCAGATGCTTGCATTTTTTGAGTTTCAGCATCGTTCAATGGGATGTTTACTGGACGAACGATACCGTGTGCACCAACAACAGCTGGTTGACCGATAAAGACGTTTTTAACACCGTATTGACCTTCTTGGAAGACTGAAAGTGGAAGTACTGCATTTTCGTCATCAAGGATTGCTTTTGTGATACGAGCAAGTGCTACAGCGATACCGTAGTAGGTAGCTCCTTTTTTGTTGATGATTGTGTAGGCAGCGTCACGAACACCTTCGAACAATTCAATCAATTCAGCTTCTTGAACGTTTTGAGTGTCTTTAAGGAATTCTTCAAGGTTTACACCAGCGATGTTAGCGTGTGACCAAACCGCAAATTCAGAATCTCCGTGTTCACCCATGATGTAGGCGTGAACTGAACGAGCATCAACATCCAATTTTTCAGCAAGTGCTTGACGGAAACGTGCTGAATCAAGTGAAGTACCTGAACCGATAACACGTTCTTTAGGGAATCCAGAGAATTTCCAAGTTGAGTAAGTCAAAACGTCAACTGGGTTAGCTGCAACAAGGAAGATACCATCGAAACCTGATTCAACAACTTGTGTTACGATTGATTTGTTGATAGCCAAGTTTTTACCTACAAGGTCAAGACGAGTTTCACCTGGTTTTTGAGGAGCACCTGCAGTGATAACAACAAGGTCAGCGTCTGCACAGTCAGAGTATTGAGCAGCGTAGATTTTTTTAGGTGAAGTGAAGGCAAGGGCGTGGCTAAGGTCAAGCGCATCACCTACAGCTTTTTCGTGTAATTGAGGAATTTCGATAATTCCAAGCTCTTGTGCAATTCCTTGGTTAACAAGTGCGAAAGCGTAAGATGAACCTACGGCACCGTCACCAACAAGGATCACTTTTTTGTGTTGTTTAGTTGAAGTCATTATCTAAACATCTCCTTCATTTTTTTTAGGGGAATCCCCAGACACTTTCATTCTATCACTTTTAAAAAGCTTTGTCACGAATATTCTATTCGGTTATCGATGTAAACGTTTTAGCGATTTCCAAAGGCTGAAATGAAGGACAAATTATGGTATAATATATCTAATTACTAATAGTGAAATGAGGCATTTATGAATGCAGGATAGAAATTTAGTGAATGTCAATCTGACAAAGGAGATGAAGACCAGCTTTATCGACTACGCCATGAGCGTTATCGTCGCGCGGGCCCTTCCTGATGTTCGAGATGGCTTAAAACCTGTTCACCGTCGTATTCTTTATGGAATGAATGAACTAGGTGTTACACCAGACAAACCTCATAAAAAATCAGCCCGTATTACAGGGGATGTTATGGGTAAATACCACCCACACGGAGATTCCTCTATTTACGAAGCCATGGTTCGTATGGCTCAGTGGTGGAGCTACCGTTACATGCTTGTTGATGGGCATGGAAACTTTGGTTCTATGGATGGGGACGGTGCTGCCGCGCAGCGGTACACTGAGGCACGTATGAGCAAGATTGCTCTTGAAATGCTTCGTGATATCAACAAAAATACAGTTGATTTCGTAGACAACTACGATGCTAACGAACGTGAACCCTTGGTTTTGCCTGCTCGTTTTCCAAACCTTTTGGTCAATGGAGCAACGGGTATCGCTGTTGGGATGGCAACCAATATTCCACCTCACAACTTGGGTGAAACCATTGATGCAGTGAAGTTGGTCATGGACAATCCTGAAGTGACGACTAAGGACTTGATGGAAGTCTTGCCTGGTCCAGATTTTCCGACTGGCGCTCTTGTCATGGGGAAATCAGGGATTCATAAGGCTTATGAGACTGGTAAAGGTTCCATTGTCCTTCGTTCTCGTACAGAGATTGAAACCACTAAGACGGGTCGTGAGCGCATCGTTGTAACGGAATTCCCTTATATGGTTAATAAAACCAAGGTACATGAGCATATTGTTCGCTTGGTTCAGGAAAAACGAATTGAGGGCATTACAGCCGTACGTGATGAGTCCAACCGTGAAGGCGTCCGCTTTGTAATCGAGGTTAAACGCGACGCGTCTGCCAACGTTATCCTTAACAACCTCTTCAAGATGACCCAGATGCAAACCAACTTTGGTTTCAACATGCTCGCGATTCAAAATGGCGTGCCAAAAATCTTGTCCCTTCGTCAAATTTTGGATGCTTATATCGAGCACCAAAAAGAAGTGGTTGTGCGCCGTACTCGTTTTGACAAGGAAAAGGCAGAGGCGCGTGCGCACATCTTAGAAGGTCTTTTAATTGCACTTGACCATATCGACGAAGTGATTCGTATTATCCGTGCAAGTGAAACAGATGCGGAAGCGCAAGCTGAGTTGATGAGCAAGTTCAAGCTTTCTGAACGTCAAAGTCAAGCTATCCTTGATATGCGTCTTCGTCGTTTGACAGGATTGGAACGTGATAAGATTCAGTCTGAATATGATGAATTGATTGCCTTGATTGCAGATTTGGCTGATATTCTTGCCAAACCCGAGCGCGTGGCGCAAATCATCAAAGATGAATTGGACGAAGTCAAACGCAAGTTTGGTGACAAGCGTCGTACGGAGTTGATGATCGGAGAAGTCTTAACTCTTGAAGATGAAGATTTGATTGAAGAAACGGATGTCTTGATTACCCTATCTAACAAGGGCTATATCAAACGTTTGGACCAAGGTGAGTTCACCGCACAAAAACGTGGTGGCCGTGGAGTTCAAGGTACGGGAGTTAAGGATGATGACTTTGTGCGTGAGTTGGTTTCAACCAGCACCCATGATCATCTGCTCTTCTTTACCAATAAAGGACGCGTATATCGACTAAAAGGTTATGAAATCCCTGAATACGGTCGTACTGCTAAGGGCTTGCCAGTTGTCAATCTATTGAAGTTGGACGAAGGTGAGAGCATTCAGACCATCATCAACGTTGAGTCTGAACGTAGTGATGACGCCTATCTCTTCTTTACAACTCGTCACGGTATTGTGAAGAGAACCAGTGTTAAAGAGTTTGCTAACATCCGTCAAAATGGACTGAAAGCCTTGAATCTCAAGGATGAGGATGAGTTGATCAATGTCTTGCTAACAGAAGAAGATACGGATATTATCATTGGTACCAAGTTTGGTTATGCTGTTCGCTTTAATCAATCAGCTGTTCGTGGCATGAGCCGTATCGCGACTGGTGTTCGAGGAGTCAATCTTCGTGAAGGAGATACAGTAGTTGGTGCTAGTGTGATTACAAACCAAGACGAAGTTCTTATCATCACTGAAAAAGGTTATGGTAAACGTACTCTTGCTACTGAATATCCAACTAAAGGCCGTGGTGGTAAAGGGATGAAGACTGCCAATGTTGCTGAGAAGAATGGTCCTCTGGCAGGTCTCCTCACTGTTAAGGGGGATGAAGACTTGATGATTATCACAGATACAGGTGTCATGATCCGTACGAATGTTGCCAATATTTCACAAACGGGACGCTCAACTATGGGAGTTAAGGTGATGCGTCTAGATCAAGATGCTAAGATTGTAACCTTTACAACGGTTGCTGCGGCAGAAAAAGAAGAAGTTGGGACTGAAATTGAAACAGAAGGTGAAGCATAATGTCTCATAAAAAAACGAAAAATAAAAAGAGTAAGAAAAATAAGCGCAGAAATCTATTTATCAATATTTTAGCGGGTTTCTTAATTCTTCTTTCCTTAGCCTTGATTTTTAATTCAAAGATTCGCGATATCTTTTTGGTATGGAATACCAATAAATACCAAGTCAATCAAGTCACTAAGGAAAATATAGATGAAAACCTAAAATCCGAGGGAAATTTTGATTTTGACTCTGTTAAGTCTATTTCATCTGAAGCTGTATTGGCTTCACAATGGGATGCTCAGAAACTTCCTGTTATTGGAGGTATCGCTATTCCTGAGGTGGAGATTAACCTCCCTATTTTCAAAGGGTTGGATAATGTAAACTTGTTCTACGGAGCAGGGACCATGAAACCAGACCAAAAAATGGGAGAAGGCAACTATTCTCTAGCCAGTCACCATATCTTTACTGCTGAAAATGCCAGTCAAATGCTCTTCTCACCTTTGGTCAATGCCAAAGCAGGTATGAAAATTTACCTGACGGATAAGGATAAAGTTTATACTTATGAGATTACAGAAGTTAAACGTGTTACACCAGACCGTGTAGATGAAATCGAAGATCGTGATGGCGTAAAAGAGATTACTTTGGTTACCTGTGTTGATTATAATGCGACTGAGCGTATAATCGTCAAAGGAATCTTTAAAGAATCAAAGGCTTATTCTGAGACTTCTGAGGATATTTTGAAGGCCTTTAATCAACCGTATAGACAACGTTATTAAGAATGAATGAACCAGTGAAGTGCTATTTCACTGGTTTTTATGTCAACAAAATAGGATTAAAATAGTTCTTATGAAAAAGGACAGGAAGGCTTAGGATAAAGATTTTTAAGATAAATATTTTAGAATTTTACAGAAAACGCTTTCTAGAAAACAAGAATTATGTTATAATTATCACAAATAAAAGTTTAGGAGTTTTTTATGGTCTCTTCAGAATTTATTTCAAAGATTGAATTTGCTTGCAAGAAGAAAGAAAGTCTTTATAGCCAAAGTAAGTTTAAGTATGCGATTCGTTCCATGTTTGCAGGTGCCTTTTTAACATTTAGTACGGCTGCCGGTGCAGTTGGGGCTGACTTGATTAATAAGATCGCTCCAGGTAGTGGACGTTTCCTCTTCCCATTCGTTTTTGCTTGGGGATTGGCCTACATTGTTTTCTTGAATGCTGAGCTGGTAACTTCAAATATGATGTTTTTGACAGCAGGTAGTTTCTTGAAAAAAATTTCATGGAGAAAAACAGCTGAGATTTTACTTTACTGTACCTTGTTCAACCTTATCGGAGCTTTGATAGCAGGTTGGGGCTTTGCCCACTCAGCAGCCTATGCAAATCTGACACATGATAGCTTCATTTCAGGGGTTGTCGAGATGAAGTTAGGCCGTTCCAATGAGCTTGTCTTACTTGAAGGTATTTTAGCCAATATCTTTGTAAACATCGCCATTCTTTCATTTGTTTTGGTGAAAGACGGTGGGGCCAAACTTTGGCTTGTTTTGTCAGCAATTTACATGTTTGTATTCTTAACAAACGAACACATTGCTGCGAACTTTGCTTCTTTTGCGATTGTTAAGTTCAGTGTTGCAGCAGATTCAATTGCTAATTTTGACATACCTAATATTCTTCGTCACTGGGGTGTAACCTTTGTCGGAAACTTTATCGGAGGAGGCCTCTTGATGGGCTTGCCATACGCTTTCCTCAACAAAAACGAAGATACTTATGTAGATTAAAAAACGGGCACGAATTAATCGTGCTTTTTTGTTTGATGTGTAAGACTAGTCATAGTTGTTCCTTATATCAAAATATAGAAAAACGGTATTGGAAAAGACTAGCTCAAGATGATACAATATCCCTAATGAAGCTATTTGGAGGTCGTCATATGACTCGTGATTTTAAATTTGAAACCCTACAATTACATGCTGGGCAAGTAGTTGATCCAGCAACTAAGTCTCGTGCAGTACCGATTTATCAAACAACATCCTTCGTTTTTGATGACACGCAAGAAGGTGCCGATTTGTTTGCCTTGAGAAAACCAGGGAACATTTATACTCGTATCACAAACCCTACAACAGCAGCCTTTGAGGAAAGAATTGCTGCTCTTGAAGGTGGTGTTGGAGCGCTTGCGACAGCATCAGGTATGGCTGCTGTAACCTACACTATTTTGGCGCTTGCTCACGCAGGTGACCATGTGGTGGCTGCGTCAACTATTTACGGTGGGACCTTCAACCTCTTGAAAGAAACCCTTCCTCGTTATGGGATCACAACTACCTTTGTGGATGTGGATAATTTGGAAGAAGTAGAAGCAGCTATCAATGACAATACCAAGCTTGTCTTGATTGAAACCTTGGGGAATCCCTTGATTAACATTCCTGACTTGGAAAAATTGGCTGAGATTGCTCATAAACACCAGATTCCTCTCGTTTCGGACAATACTTTTGCCACACCATATTTGATTAACGTCTTCTCTCACGGTGTAGATATTGCCATTCACTCAGCAACTAAGTTTATTGGTGGACATGGTACGACTATTGGAGGAGTGATTGTCGATAGTGGTCGTTTTGACTGGGCAGCTTCAGGGAAGTTCCCTCAATTTGTTGAGGAAGACCCAAGTTACCATAACTTGAGCTATACTCGTGATGTGGGTGCAGCAGCCTTTATTATCGCTGTTCGTGTTCAATTGCTCCGTGATACAGGTGCTGCCTTGTCGCCATTTAATGCCTTTCTCTTGCTTCAAGGGCTTGAAACTCTCTCTCTTCGTGTGGAACGTCACGTGCAAAATGCAGAGAAAATTGTTGATTTCCTTGTAAATCATCCTAAGGTAGAGAAGGTAAATTATCCAAAACTAGCTGACAGTCCATATCATGCCTTGGCTGAGAAATATTTGCCAAAAGGTGTTGGTTCAATCTTTACCTTCCATGTTAAAGGCGGAGAGGCAGAAGCTCGCAAGGTGATTGATAATTTGGAAATCTTCTCTGACCTTGCAAACGTGGCAGATGCCAAATCTCTTGTTGTCCATCCTGCGACAACCACCCACGGTCAGTTGTCAGAAAAAGACCTAGAAGCAGCAGGTGTCACACCAAACCAAATCCGCTTGTCTATCGGACTTGAAAATGTAGAGGATTTGATTGAAGATTTGCGTTTGGCCTTGGAAAAAATTTAAAGTAACTGATATAAACAGTGGGTTTCGACTCACTGTTTTTGATTTTCCCTCAGGCATGATATAATGGTTACAGAAGTCTAGAAAGAGGAAAGTTATGAACGAAATTAAATGTCCCAACTGTGGGGAAGTCTTTACAGTAAATGAGAGTCAGTATGCCGAACTCTTATCCCAAGTGAGAACGGCTGAGTTTGATAAGGAACTGCACGATCGAATGAAGCAGGAGCTGGCCTTGGCTGAGCAAAAGGCCATGAATGAGCAACAGTCTAAACTGGCTCAGAAGGATCAAGAAATTGTGCAATTACAGAGTCAAATCCAAAACTTTGATACAGAGAAAGAACTGGCTAAGAAAGAGGTTGAACAAACCAGTCATCAGGCTTTATTGGCAAAGGACAAGGAAGTACAGGACTTGGAAAACCAATTGGCTACCTTGCGTTTAGAACATGAAAATCAACTGCAAAAGACCCTTTCTAACCTTGAAAAAGAGCGCGATCAGGTCAAAAACCAGCTCCTTTTACAAGAAAAGGAAAATGAGTTATCTCTAGCTTCCCTCAAGCAAAATTACGAAGCCCAGCTCAAGGCGGCTAGTGAACAGGTCGAGTTCTATAAGAATTTCAAAGCCCAACAATCCACAAAAGCTATCGGGGAAAGTTTGGAACAGTATGCAGAGAGTGAGTTTAACAAGGTTCGTAGTTTTGCCTTTCCAAATGCCTACTTTGAGAAGGATAACAAGGTTTCTGCGCGAGGATCTAAGGGGGACTTTATCTTCCGTGATTTTGATGAAAATGGTCTAGAATTCATTTCCATCATGTTTGAAATGAAAAACGAAGCGGATGGGACGGAGAAGAAGCATAAGAATGCAGATTTTTACAAGGAATTGGACAAGGACCGTCGGGAAAAGAACTGCGAGTATGCGGTTTTAGTGACCATGCTTGAGGCAGATAATGACTACTTTAACACTGGGATTGTGGACGTCAGTCATGAGTATGAAAAGATGTATGTGGTTCGTCCTCAATTCTTTATTCAGTTGATTGGGCTCTTGCGTAATGCAGCGCTTAATTCTCTAAAATACAAGCAGGAGTTGGCCTTGGTTCGCGAGCAAAATATCGATATTACGCATTTTGAGGAAGATTTGGATGCCTTTAAACTAGCTTTTGCCAAGAACTACAACTCTGCTTCGACCAACTTTGGCAAAGCTATTGATGAAATCGACAAGGCCATCAAACGCATGGAAGAGGTCAAGAAGTTCCTAACCACATCCGAAAACCAACTCCGCCTCGCAAACAATAAGTTGGAAGATGTTTCGGTTAAAAAATTGACCCGAAAAAATCCAACTATGAAAGCGAAGTTCGAAGCGCTGAAGGGAGAGTGAGAAAGCAAATAATGTTTTACTTTTCGAAAAATAAGGTTCTTCAGCTGGATCAGAAAAGCATGGATTATGTAACCTTTGGTAAAGGAAAGAAGTCTCTCGTTATCATACCAGGGTTGGGGGATGGATTACAGACGGTTAAAGGCATGGCTCAGATGTTAGCTTTAACTTACCGAGAATTTGCCAAGGTTTATAAAGTTTATGTTTTTAGTCGCATCAATAAGTTGCCAGAAAATTATACAACACGAAATATGGCTGCTGATGTAGCGGATGCAATGGATGCCTTAGGACTAAAAAGTTCTGCTGTTATGGGGATTTCCCAAGGCGGTATGATTGCTCAATGGCTAGCTGTAGATTTTCCAGAAAAAGTTGACAGATTGATTTTAGCTGTTACAACTCCAAAACTTGGTGATCTTGGTAGAGAGCGGATTAGTCGCTGGCTTGACCTTAGTCAAACAGGGACTTATAAAGAACTAATGTTTGATATTGCTAGTCACTCTTACACAACTAAATCCTTTGGAAGGTTTAAATACCTTTATCAAATAATGGGAATCTTTGGTCGCATTAAAGATAAACAACGTATTGCTATTCAGACTGTATCTTGTTTGAAACATGATAGCCTAACTGTTTTGGAAAAAATCAACTGTCCTACGCTAATCATTGGAGCGGAAAAAGATGATGTTCTAGGCATAGAAGCTTCGGTTGAATTGCATCAGCATGTTAAAAATAGCCAGCTCACTATTTTGCCAGAGTGCGGCCATGCACTTTATGAGCAGAATAAGGATTTCCAAAAGAGAGTTTTAGTATTTTTAGAAAGTTAATGAATGAACGGTATTATCAACTTAAAAAAAGAAGCGGGGATGACCTCGCATGATGCGGTTTTTAAGCTGCGTAAGATTTTGGGAACCAAAAAGATTGGTCATGGTGGGACCTTGGATCCGGATGTGGTGGGTGTTTTGCCGATTGCGGTTGGCAAGGCGACTCGCATGGTCGAATTTATGCAGGATGAGGGCAAGGTCTATGAGGGGGAGATTACTCTGGGCTATTCAACGACGACCGAGGATGCTAGTGGGGAAGTGGTCGCAGAGACCCTTGTTTTGTCGCCCTTGGATGAAAAGCTTGTCGATGAATCGATTGCAAGTCTGACTGGGTCTATTACTCAGATTCCGCCTATGTATTCGGCTGTTAAGGTCAATGGTCGCAAGCTCTATGAGTATGCGCGTGCTGGTCAGGAAGTAGAGCGTCCAGAACGCCTGGTAACCATTTATCAATTTGAGCGGACAAGTCCGATTTCTTATGAGGGTCATCTTGCACGCTTTACTTTTCGTGTAAAATGCAGTAAAGGGACTTACATCCGTACCTTATCAGTTGACTTGGGAGAGAAGCTTGGTTATGCGGCCCATATGTCCCATCTGACTCGAACCAGTGCTGCAGGTTTACAACTAGAAGATGCTCTTACCTTGGACGAAATTGCTGCAAAAGTGGAGACTGGTCAGTTGGACTTTCTCCATCCTCTAGAGATTGGAACGGGGGATCTTGTTAAAGTTACCCTAACTCCAGAACAAGCTACAGAAGTGCGCTTTGGTCGTTTTATTGAGCTTGATCAGTCAGATAAGGAATTAGCTGCCTTTGAAGGAGATACATTGCTAGCCATTCTAGAAAAACGAGACAATTTCTACAAACCAAGGAAGGTTTTGGGCTAGTCTAACTGGAGTGTGGGGATGGATTTGTTTCCCCTAGACTATCCAAATCAGACTATAAATTTTGCAAAAAATGTGATAGAATAGACCACGGATAAAAAAACGGAGGATAGCATGCAAAATAGACCAATCATTATCGGAGTGACAGGTGGTTCTGGTGGTGGTAAAACCAGTGTTTCTAGGGCCATTTTATCGCACTTTCCTGATGAAAAGATTTCCATGATTGAGCACGATTCATACTACAAGGATCAGTCTCACTTGACCTTTGAAGAGCGTGTCAAAACCAACTACGACCATCCATTTGCCTTTGATACAGACTTGATGATCGAGCAGATTAAGGAATTGTTGGCAGGACGTCCGGTGGACATTCCAACTTATGACTATACAGAGCATACGCGGAGTAGCAAGACCTATCGTCAGGAGCCTCAGGATGTCTTTATCGTTGAGGGGATTCTGGTCTTGGAGGACAAGCGTCTGCGCGATTTGATGGATATCAAGATTTTTGTGGATACAGATGATGATGTGCGTATTATTCGTCGTATCAAGCGTGATATGGAGGAGCGTGGCCGTAGTCTAGACAGCGTTATTGAGCAGTATTTGGGCGTGGTCAAACCCATGTACCACCAGTTTATCGAGCCGACCAAGCGTTATGCCGATATCGTCATTCCTGAGGGAGTCAGCAATACCGTTGCTATAGACCTTTTGACGACAAAAATTGCAAAGATTTTGGAAGAAGCACGAAACAGTAAATAATTAGATGAGGAGGCCTTGCCTCCTTTTTCTATTTTTCCTTTAGTTTCAGTAGGAAAAAGGTGATTTTTAAGCATGTTTTTGGTATAATAATACCCATGGAAAAGCAAGAAAATGAATAGTAGGTGGAGATGGAAAAGTATTTATCGGTAACAACTTTGACCAAGTATCTGAAAATGAAATTCGATAAAGACCCTTACTTGGAACGGGTCTATTTAACTGGTCAAGTTTCCAACTTTCGTAAACGACCTACTCACCAATATTTCTCCTTGAAAGATGACCATGCAGTTATTCAAGCAACCATCTGGTCAGGGATTTATCAAAAATTAGGTTTCGACCTGGAAGAAGGAATGAAGATCAATGTAATTGGGCGTGTGCAGGTCTATGAACCAAGCGGTAGCTACTCTATCATCATTGAAAAAGCTGAACCTGATGGGGTTGGGGCGCTAGCGATTCAGTTTGAACAACTTAAGAAAAAATTGACGGAAGAAGGTCTATTTCAAGAGAGATTCAAGCAACCTCTTCCCCAGTTTGCTAAGCGAATCGGTGTGGTAACCAGTCGCAGTGGAGCTGTTATTCGAGATATTATCACAACCGTCAGTAGACGTTTTCCTGGTGTCGATATCCTTCTCTATCCAACCAAGGTGCAAGGAGATGGAGCTGCTGAGGAAATAGCTCGGAATATTGCGCGTGCCAATCAACGTGAGGACCTAGATGTCCTCATCATTGGTCGTGGTGGGGGTTCCATCGAGGATCTCTGGGCTTTTAACGAAGAGATCGTGGTACGGGCTATTTTTGAATCTCGTTTGCCAGTTATTTCTAGTGTTGGGCATGAGACGGATGTGACCTTGGCAGACTTTGTGGCCGATCGTCGTGCTGCGACGCCAACAGCTGCGGCTGAATTGGCAACGCCTGTGACCAAGTTGGATCTTTTGACCCATTTGCAAAATCAGGAAAAACGGATGGCAACAGCAGTCCGAAATGTCCTATCTAAGAAACAAGAAGCTTTGAAAAAATGCAGTCAGTCAGTCATCTTTAGACAGCCAGAGCGCTTGTACGATGGATATTTGCAACGGTTGGATCAACTGCAACTGCGATTAAAACAAAGTTTGCGAACACGGATTTCTGATAGCAAACATTTAGTCCAAGCAAGGACACACCAATTGGTGCAATTATCACCTGTTCCCAAAATCCAACGCTATCAGGATCGGCTTGCTCAGTTGGACAAGCTCCTCCGTAGCCAAATAGCTCTGGTTTATGATGCCAAGGTTGCTGAGGTCAAGCGACTCTCGGAAGCTCTTCTGATGCTGGATACGAGCCGAATTGTGGCGCGTGGCTATGCTATTGTCAAAAAAGAAGAGTCCGTTGTGGATTCGGTTGAGAGTTTGAAGAAAAATGACCAAGTGACGCTTTTAATGCGAGATGGTCAAGTAGAATTAGAGGTTAAAGATGTCAAAACAAAAGAAATTTGAGGATAATCTAGCAGAACTTGAGTCCATTGTCCAAAGTTTAGAAAATGGCGAAATCGCTCTAGAAGATGCGATTGCGGCCTTTCAAAAGGGCATGGTTTTGTCAAAAGAGCTCCAAGCGACGCTGGACAAGGCTGAAAAGACCTTGGTCAAGGTCATGCAAGAAGACGGAACAGAAAGTGATTTTGAATGAAGAAGCAAGAAAAATTAGCTCTTGTTGAGTCGGCTTTGGAAAATTTTTATGGAGACCAGCAGTTTGCCTCTAGTTTGCGAGAGTCCGTTCTTTATTCCATTCATGCTGGTGGCAAGAGAATTCGGCCTTTTCTCTTGTTAGAAGTTCTGGAAGCCTTGCAAGTCGCTATTAGACCAGCGCATGCACAGGTAGCTGCGGCCTTGGAAATGATTCATACAGGGAGCTTGATTCACGATGATCTTCCTGCCATGGATGATGATGATTACCGTCGGGGACGCTTGACCAATCACAAGAAATTTGGCGAAGCAATGGCAATATTGGCAGGAGATGCCTTGTTCCTAGATCCCTATGCCTTGATCGCGCAGGCAGATTTGCCAAGTCGGATTAAGGTGAATTTGATTGCCAACTTATCCCTTGCTTCAGGTAGTCTAGGCATGGTGGCAGGTCAGGTTTTAGATATGGAAGGCGAACACCAGCATTTGTCTTTGGAAGAACTCCAGACCATTCATGCCAATAAAACTGGAAAATTACTAGCCTATCCTTTCCAAGCCGCCGCTATCATAGCTGAATTAGAACCAGAAATCCAAGTAAAACTGAAAACTGTGGGTGAATTGATTGGGCTTGCCTTTCAAGTTCGAGATGATGTACTGGATGTGACAGCTAGTTTTGAGGAAATCGGCAAGACACCGCAAAAGGATTTACAGGCAGAAAAGTCGACCTATCCAGCCTTGTTGGGCTTGGAAAAGGCCATTGCCTTTTGTAACCAAACTCTGAATCAAGCCGAGGCTAAATTAGAAGAAATTGCCCAGCAGGTTCCCTTTGAAACAGCACCGATTGTGAAAATAGTAGAAGGTTTGAGAATCAATGGCTAAGGAAAGAGTGGATGTACTAGCTTATAAACAGGGCTTGTTTGAAACGCGAGAACAGGCCAAGCGCGGTGTCATGGCTGGACTAGTCGTAGCAGTCCTTAATGGAGAACGCTTTGATAAACCAGGAGAAAAAATCCCAGATGATACTGAACTAAAACTCAAGGGTGAAAAACTCAAGTATGTCAGTCGAGGTGGTCTAAAACTAGAGAAGG
Source organism: Streptococcus sp. SO2 (assembly GCF_030440025.1). The sequence continues at coordinate 168,160 of NZ_JAQFJH010000001.1, read as the reverse complement.
CCTTGGAGGTCTTTGATTTGTCAGTCGAGGGAGCAACCACGATTGATATTGGGGCTTCCACTGGAGGATTTACTGATGTCATGTTGCAAAATGGTGCTGAGTTAGTCTTTGCAGTCGATGTCGGTACCAATCAGTTAGCATGGAAACTGCGCCAAGATTCTCGGGTTGTTAGCATGGAGCAGTTTAATTTCCGCTATGCTGAAAAGACTGATTTTGAGCAGGAACCAAGCTTTGCCAGTATTGATGTGAGTTTCATTTCCCTCAGTCTGATTTTGCCTGCTTTGCATCGTGTCTTGGCTGATCAAGGTCAGGTGGTGGCACTTGTCAAACCCCAGTTTGAAGCAGGTCGTGAGCAGATTGGGAAAAATGGAATCATTCGAGATGCTAAGGTTCATCAAACTGTCCTTGAATCTGTCACTGCTATGGCAGTTGAACAAGGTTTTTCAGTGCTTGGATTAGACTATTCACCAATCCAAGGTGGACATGGAAACATCGAATTTCTGGCATATTTGAAAAAGGAAGAGGGAGCAAGCAATCAAGTTGTTCCCGAAATAGAAAAAGTTGTAGAGAGAGCACATAGAGAATTTAAAGATGAATAAAAAAGAGAGACTTGAAAAAATTAGAAGATTTGTTACGGATTATCAGATCGGGACTCAGGAAGAAATTGTTGAGTACTTGAGGGAAGCAGGTATTTCTGCTACTCAAGCTACTGTCTCAAGGGACATCAAAGAACTTGGAATTGTTAAAATTCCTTTGAAGAACAACACCTATATCTATGAGTTGCCAAAATCAATCGTCAAAAGTTTGCAGTTGGCTGAGAACAATATTGTGAGTTCTGAGTTAATGGGAAATATGATCAACCTTTCTGTCATTCCTGGAAATACTATTTTTGTGAAGAGTCAGTTGGTCGAAGCATTTCCTGAACAGATTTTTAGCTGTCTAGCTGATGATGATTCTATCTTAATTGTAGCTAGAACAGCAGAGGCAGCTGAAGAAATTGTTGAACAAGTCAAAAAATGGTAGGTCAGTATGTTACTTGAAATTTCAATAAAAAACTTTGCCATTATTGAGGCGATTTCGCTCAATTTTGAAAAGGGTATGACTGTTTTGACTGGGGAAACGGGTGCCGGAAAGTCTATCATTATCGACGCTATGAATCTCATGTTGGGGGCTCGTGCAACGATAGACGTTATTCGTCATGGTGCGCCAAAGGCGGAGATTGAAGGACTTTTTTCGGTTGAAAACAGTCGTGTTTTACAGGAACTTTTTGATGAGCAAGGTTTGGAAATGGGTGATGAAATTATCATCCGGCGGGAAATTTTGCAAAATGGTCGTAGTGTTAGTCGCGTGAATGGTCAGATGGTCAATCTGTCTGTCTTGCGTGCCATTGGGCAACACCTTGTGGATATCCATGGTCAGCATGACCAAGAGGAGTTAATGCGTCCTCAACTGCACATCCAGATGTTGGATGAGTTTGGTGATGCTGCTTTCTTGGACTTGAAGGAGACCTATCAGACGAGCTTTGATGCCTATCGCAAAATGCGCAAGCAGGTTTTGGAAGTCAAGAAAAACCAGCAGGAACATAAGGCTCGTATTGAGATGTTGGAATTTCAAATGGCAGAGATTGAGGCAGCGAACTTACAGGCTGGTGAAGACTTAGCTCTCAACCAAGAACGAGATAAACTCCTCAATCATAAAAATATTGCGGATACGCTAACCAATGCCTACAGTATGCTGGACAATGAGGAATTCTCCAGTCTTGCTAATGTCCGTTCAGCCATGAATGACATGGAAAGTGTTGAAGAATACGACCCTGAATACCGTGAAATTTCAAGTTCTCTGTCTGAGACCTACTATGTTTTAGAAGATATTACAAAGCGTTTGGAAGATATTATTGAGGACTTGGATTTTGATGGCAATCGTCTCATGCAGGTTGAAAATCGCTTAGACCTTATAAATACTATTACACGCAAGTACGGTGGAACTGTGGACGATGTTTTGCTTTATTTTGCCAAGATTACGGAAGAGTACAATCTCTTGACTGGAAATAATCTTTCTTCCGAAGATATGGAAGCAGAACTCAAGAAATTGGAAGTTAATCTTGTTGATTTGGCAGGTCAGCTTGCATCTGCTCGCCATGATTTGGCCCAGCAGCTTGAGGCAGAGATTAAACAAGAACTGCAAGATCTCTATATGGAGAAGGCTCAATTTCAGGTTCGCTTTAGTAAGAGTAAGTTCAGCCGTGAAGGAAATGAAGCAGTCGAATTTTACATTTCCACCAACCCAGGTGAGGACTTTAAGCCTTTGGTCAAAGTTGCATCTGGTGGGGAATTATCCCGCCTCATGCTAGCTATTAAATCCGCCTTTTCTCGCAAAGAAGGTAAGACTAGTATTGTCTTTGATGAGGTGGATACGGGAGTTTCAGGTCGTGTGGCCCAAGCCATTGCTCAAAAGATTCATAAGATTGGTCAGCATGGTCAGGTTCTTGCTATTTCTCACCTTCCACAAGTGATTGCCATCGCGGATTATCAATTCTTTATTGAGAAGATTAGCGATGAGCACTCAACGGTGTCGACGGTTCGCCTTTTGACTTTAGAAGAGCGAGTAGAGGAAGTAGCTAAGATGTTGGCTGGGGAAAATGTAACCGAAGCTGCCCTTACCCAAGCCAGAGAATTATTGCAAACGAGGATGAAATAAATGACAGACTATTATGTAATTGGAGATGTTCACGGAAAGGCAGGTATGCTAGAAGATCTGCTCAAGACCTGGGATGGTCAAACTCAGTTGCTCTTTCTAGGGGATTTGATTGACCGAGGTGAAGACAGTCGCCGTGTTCTAGAGATGGTCAAAGACTTGGTCGACAATCAAGGAGCTATTTGTTTATCAGGTAACCATGAGTATATGTTTCTGACTTGGCTTGATGACCCAGAAGAAAGCTATGACCATTATCGTCGCAATGGTGGTGATACAACCATTAACTCAATTTTAGGTCGTCCCTTGGATGCACCAGTTGATGGCGTAGAAGATGCCAAGCGTGTTGCGACTGAAGCGGCAGACTTGGTCGAATTTATTCGTCAAATGCCATTTGTGGTAGAGACAGACAAATATATCTTTGTTCACGCAGGTATTGATTTGACCTTGGATGATTGGCATGAAACGACTGATTACAAGAAAGTCTGGCTCAGAAAGCCATTCCACGAAGCCGAAAATCATACTGGGAAAATCATTGTCTTTGGGCATACACCAGTTTATGGTTTGCTAAAGCAAGACCGAGGTACTGCTGAGCTTTGGATGACAGAAGATGGCAAGATTGGCATGGATGGAGGAGCTGTTTATGGTGGTGTCCTTCATGGAATCGTCTTTACAGACCAAGGAATGACCGAACACCACTTTATCGAAAATGATGGTTTTATTGCCGAAGATTAGTACTCCTAGCAGGGTATGGTCTTGTCAAAATGTTAAAAACAATTTATAATTAATAGATACCCTGAAAGGAAGAGCATCATGAACTTAGAAGAATTGAAGAAACGACAGGAGAAGATTCGGAACTTCTCTATTATCGCCCATATTGACCATGGGAAATCAACCCTAGCAGACCGCATTTTGGAAAAGACGGAGACCGTTTCTAGTCGTGAAATGCAAGCCCAACTTCTAGATAGTATGGATCTTGAGCGTGAACGTGGGATTACCATTAAACTCAATGCCATTGAGCTCAATTACACTGCAAAAGATGGCGAAACCTATATTTTCCACTTGATTGATACACCAGGACACGTGGACTTTACCTATGAAGTGTCGCGTTCGCTAGCTGCCTGTGAAGGAGCGATTTTGGTGGTTGATGCGGCTCAAGGGATTGAAGCTCAAACTCTTGCTAACGTTTATCTAGCCTTGGACAATGATTTGGAAATTCTGCCAGTCATTAACAAGATTGACCTTCCAGCAGCTGATCCAGAGCGTGTTCGTACAGAGATTGAGGATGTCATCGGACTGGATGCCAGCGAAGCAGTCTTAGCTTCAGCCAAAGCTGGTATTGGTATTGAAGAAATTCTTGAGCAGATCGTTGAAAAAGTGCCAGCACCAACGGGTGATGTTGCAGCTCCATTAAAAGCCTTGATTTTCGACTCAGTTTATGATGCCTATCGTGGGGTTATCCTCCAAGTGCGTGTTATGGACGGAGTGGTTAAACCTGGCGATAAGATTCAGCTCATGAGCAATGGCAAGACCTTTGATGTGACGGAGGTCGGTATTTTCACGCCGAAAGCAGTTGGTCGTGATTTTCTTGCGACTGGTGACGTTGGTTATATTGCGGCTTCTATCAAAACGGTTCAAGATACCCGTGTGGGTGATACAGTTACTCTAGCAAGCAATCCAGCAGCAGAACCGCTAGATGGATACAAGCAGATGAATCCTATGGTCTTTGCGGGTCTTTATCCAATCGAATCAAACAAGTACAATGACCTTCGTGAAGCCCTTGAAAAATTGCAGCTCAACGATGCTAGCTTGCAGTTTGAACCAGAAACATCTCAGGCGCTTGGATTTGGTTTCCGTTGTGGATTCCTTGGACTTCTCCATATGGATGTTATTCAAGAGCGTTTAGAACGTGAGTTCAATATTGACCTCATCATGACAGCTCCGTCTGTTATTTACAAGGTTAACCAAACTGACGGTGAATCTATGGATGTGTCTAACCCCTCTGAATTTCCAGATCCAACCAAGATTGCGACTATTGAAGAACCGTATGTCAAGGCGCAAATCATGGTACCGCAGGAGTTTGTCGGAGCAGTGATGGAACTGGCTCAGCGCAAGCGTGGGGATTTTGTGACCATGGACTATATTGATGATAATCGTGTCAATGTTATCTATCAAATTCCACTTGCTGAAATCGTCTTTGACTTTTTTGATAAGCTCAAGTCTTCGACACGTGGTTATGCAAGCTTTGACTACGAATTGTCAGAGTATCGCCCATCTAAACTGGTCAAAATGGATATCCTTCTCAATGGAGACAAGGTGGACGCCCTTAGCTTTATCGTTCACAAGGATTTTGCCTACGAACGTGGGAAACTCATCGTGGATAAGCTCAAGAAAATCATCCCTCGTCAACAATTTGAGGTGCCGATTCAAGCAGCTATTGGGCACAAAATCGTGGCTCGTACTGATATCAAGGCCCTTCGTAAGAACGTACTTGCTAAGTGTTACGGTGGTGACGTTTCTCGTAAACGCAAACTCCTTGAAAAACAAAAAGCTGGTAAGAAACGCATGAAAGCTATCGGATCAGTAGAAGTACCACAAGAAGCCTTCCTTAGCGTCTTAAGTATGGATGAAGAATAGAAATAAAAAAACTCTTGAAGATTTTTCAAGAGTTTTTGCTTTAAATGAGAGTGATAAAATCGGAAGCTAACAGAATCGATTAGGTTAGAATTTGACAGAAGTCCTTATTTTTCTTATAATGCAGATGGAAAGGTGGTAGGATGAAAAAATTATTAATTTTAGGTACTGTAGTTACTGTTAGTGTTTTTTTAGCTTCATGCTCTAATAAATCGCAAACAGCAACCGAAGAAAGTTCGACTGCGGTTGTTAGTTCTTCAAGCAGTCAGGAAACGAGTAGCACTAGTTCTGCTGTTTCTGAAGCGAAAAAGGAAGAGACGCAAATCATCGGTTCGAATGAATATGGATTTGTCAAGGTACCCAAATCATGGGTTCGATTCCATGAAGTAGAAGGTGGAAATGATATACAGTATTGTGATGGAACAGATATCAACATTGTTACGCTGAATACCTTTAAGGCTGAGCAGTTTAATATCAGCCAAGAAGAATATGCTAAACTGGATGTTGTGACTGTCTCATCTAGTATTTTAACTTCCAAAGAACAAAGCTCTGATTTCAGTAAGGTCTGGGGTTCCAAATCGACCATTGGAGGTTATGAAGCCTATGTTGTCAATGCAATTGCTAAGTCAGGAAAATACCTCGTTACCTGGGTTTTCCGATCAAATGATGGTAAAATTCGCTATGTTTCACTTGAAGGGGATGGGGAAACTTTAAAAACAATCTTACCGATGGTTGAAAGTAGCTGGTCAATTACTAAATCTGAATAAATGAAAAAAAGAAGATCCTTGGTCTTCTTTTTATTTTTTTTACGAATAGATAGATGAGTAGAAAAAGAAATGGAGTTGTATATGAAGATCACAAACTATGAGATTTACAAATTGAGAAAAGCTGGGCTGACCAATCAACAAATTTTAACTGTTCTTGAATACGACGAGACTGTAGATCAGGAGCTCTTGCTAGGTGATATTGCAGAAATATCTGGATGTCGTAATCCTGCTGTCTTTATGGAACGCTATTTCCAGATAGATGATGCACAGTTGGAGAAGGAGTTTCAGAAATTTCCATCCTTCTCGATTCTTGATGACTGTTATCCTTGGGATCTGAGTGAGATTTATGATGCTCCAGCGCTCTTGTTTTATAAAGGAAATCTAGACTTATTGAAATTTCCAAAGGTTGCTGTTGTAGGGAGTCGTTCATGTTCTAGTCAGGGAGCAAAATCGGTTCAGAAAGTCATTCAAGGTTTGGAAAACGAGTTAATCGTGGTCAGTGGTTTGGCCAAAGGGATTGATACGGCTGCCCATATGGCTGCACTCCAGAATGGAGGGAGAACGATTGCTGTCATTGGAACAGGATTGGATGTTTTTTATCCCCGAGCCAATAAACGTCTGCAGGAACACATTGGTAATCACCATTTGGTACTTAGCGAGTACGGACCTGGTGAGGAACCCTTGAAATTTCACTTTCCAGCTCGTAATCGTATCATTGCTGGCCTTTGCCGTGGTGTGATTGTAGCAGAGGCAAGGATGCGTTCTGGTAGTCTCATCACCTGTGAGCGTGCCATGGAGGAAGGGCGTGATGTCTTTGCCATTCCAGGAAACATTTTAGATGGGCATTCAGATGGCTGTCACCACCTGATTCAAGAGGGAGCAAAGCTGATTTCAAGTGGTCAAGATGTGCTGGCTGAGTTTGAATTTTAAGGAGAAATTTGTTCACTCAGATAAACTTTTCTTCTATATATAGGACTTAGGTCTTGACAGCTATAGAAAAATGGTTTACACTTTATAAAGTTTATTACTTTGAAAAGGTGTGATAGTGTGGCTACGGCAACAAAGAAGAAAAAATCAACAGTTAAGAAAAATCTAGTCATCGTGGAGTCGCCTGCTAAAGCGAAAACGATTGAGAAATACCTAGGCAGAAATTACAAGGTTTTAGCCAGTGTCGGGCATATCCGTGATTTGAAGAAATCCAGTATGTCAGTCGACATTGAAAATAACTATGAACCACAGTATATCAATATCCGAGGAAAAGGTCCTCTCATCAATGACTTAAAAAAAGAAGCTAAAAAGGCCAATAAAGTCTTTCTGGCGAGTGACCCGGACCGTGAAGGAGAAGCAATTTCCTGGCATTTAGCTCACATTCTCAACTTGGATGAGAATGATGCCAACCGTGTAGTCTTTAATGAAATCACCAAGGACGCAGTAAAAAATGCCTTTAAAGAACCTCGCAAGATTGACATGGACTTGGTCGATGCCCAACAAGCTCGTCGTGTCTTAGACCGCTTGGTAGGGTATTCGATTTCGCCTATTTTGTGGAAAAAGGTCAAGAAGGGCTTATCAGCAGGACGCGTGCAGTCTGTTGCCCTTAAGCTCATCATTGACCGTGAAAATGAAATCAATGCCTTCCAACCAGAAGAATACTGGACAATTGATGGTGTCTTTAAGAAGGGAACCAAGCAATTTCAGGCTTCTTTCTATGGTATGAATGGCAAAAAGATGAAATTGACCACCAATGAAGAGGTCAAAGAAGTCTTGTCCCATTTGACTAGTAAAGATTTCACAGTAGACCAGGTAGATAAGAAAGAACGCAAACGCAATGCGCCCCTACCTTATACGACTTCAACCATGCAGATGGATGCGGCTAACAAAATCAATTTCCGTACTCGAAAGACCATGATGGTGGCTCAACAGCTCTATGAAGGGATCAATATCGGATCGGGCGTGCAAGGTTTGATTACCTATATGCGTACAGACTCGACTCGTATCAGTCCTGTGGCTCAGAATGAAGCGGCAAGCTATATTAACGAGCGTTTTGGTAGCAAGTATTCCAAGCATGGTAGCAAGGTCAAGAATGCCTCAGGTGCTCAGGATGCCCACGAAGCCATTCGTCCATCTAGTGTCTTTAACACACCAGAAAGCATCGCTAAGTACTTGGACAAAGACCAGCTCAAACTTTATACCCTTATCTGGAACCGTTTTGTGGCTAGCCAGATGACAGGCGCTATCTTTGATACCATGGCTGTTAAGCTTTCTCAAAATGGGGTTCAGTTTGCAGCGAATGGAAGCCAAGTTAGGTTTGATGGTTATCTTGCTATCTACAATGACTCTGACAAGAACAAAATGTTGCCAGATATGGCTGTTGGAGATGTGGTCAAGCAGGTCAATAGCAAGCCAGAACAACATTTCACTCAACCGCCAGCTCGCTATTCGGAAGCGACTCTTATCAAGACCTTGGAGGAAAATGGGGTTGGACGTCCGTCAACCTACGCTCCGACCATTGAAACCATCCAAAAACGTTACTACGTTCGTCTGGCAGCAAAACGTTTTGAACCAACAGAGTTGGGAGAAATTGTTAATAAACTCATTGTTGAATATTTCCCAGATATCGTAAATGTGACCTTCACAGCTGAGATGGAAGGAAAATTGGATGATGTCGAAGTTGGAAAAGAGCAGTGGCAACGTGTCATTGATGAATTTTATAAACCATTCTCTAAAGAGGTAGCCAAGGCTGAATCCGAAATGGAAAAAATCCAGATCAAGGATGAGCCAGCTGGATTTGACTGTGAAGTTTGTGGCAGTCCGATGGTGATTAAGCTCGGTCGTTTTGGTAAATTCTATGCTTGTAGTAATTTCCCAGACTGCCGTCACACACAAGCAATTGTCAAAGAGATTGGAGTCGAGTGTCCAAGCTGCCATCAAGGTCAAATCATCGAACGCAAAACCAAGCGCAATCGTATCTTCTATGGTTGCAATCGCTACCCAGAATGTGAATTTACTTCCTGGGATAAACCAATTGGACGTGATTGTCCAAAATGTAGTCACTTCCTTATGGAGAAGAAAGTCCGTGGTGGTGGCAAACAGATTGTGTGTAGTAATGGCGACTACGAAGAAGAGAAAATTAAATAACACGAAGAGTCCTGAAAATAAATTTCAGGCTCTTTTTACTTGAAGCTTGACAAATTTCCTCACTTTGTGGGAAACTAGTAGAAGATTATTTCAATTAGGAGAAGACATGCGTATTATTTACCTAAGTATTGGTTTTATTTCTTTAGCCTTGGCTCTTGTTGGGGTTGTCTTGCCCCTCTTGCCAACGACGCCCTTCCTTTTGCTATCAATTGCTTGCTTTTCCAAGTCTTCAAAGAGATTTGAAGATTGGCTTTATCACACCAAGCTCTATCAGACTTATGTAGCTGACTTTCGGGAAACCAAGTCAATAGCGCGAGAACGAAAGAAAAAAATCATCGTATCTATCTATATCTTGATGGGAATTTCTATTTATTTTGCTCCTCTTTTGCCAGTCAAAATCGGTCTGGGAGCCTTGACTATCTTTATCACCTATTATCTCTTTAAAGTCATTCCTGACAAAGAATAGATAAAAATAGTAGTTATTTGCCTTGATAAAAATGAAAGCATATTTAAAATAATATGATATAATAAATTTAAAGAAAACATCAAGGAGAATCAAATGATTTACGAATTTTGTGCTGAAAATGTGACCTTGCTAGAAAAAGCCATGCAGGCTGGAGCTCGTCGAATCGAACTTTGTGACAATCTAGCAGTGGGAGGAACAACACCTAGCTATGGAGTGACCAAGGCAGCGGTTGAACTGGCAGCTAACTACGACACCACCATCATGACTATGATTCGTCCCCGTGGTGGCGACTTTGTCTATACTGATCTTGAAATAGCGATCATGCTAGAAGACATTCGTTTGACTACTCAGGCTGGAAGTCAAGGGGTTGTATTTGGGGCATTAACTGCTGATAAGAAGTTGGATAAGCCTAATCTTGAGAAGCTGATTACCGCATCTAAAGGAATGGAAATTGTCTTTCACATGGCCTTTGATGAATTAAGTGATGAAGACCAGTTGGAAGCCATTGACTGGCTCAGCCAAGCCGGAGTCACTCGTATCTTAACTCGTGCTGGAGTTTCTGAGGACTCGCTAGACAAACGTTTTGCTCACTATCACAGAATTTTGGAACATGCAAAAGGTAAAATTGAAATCTTACCAGGTGGAGGAATTGACTTGGACAACCGTCAAACCTTTATCGACCAACTTGGTGTGACTCAATTGCACGGTACCAAGGTTGTCTTTTAAAAAATAGAAAGGAACTGCTAGCTTTGGGTAGCAGTTTTCACTTATGTTTGAAATTTTTAAATCCTATCAGTTTAATCAAGAAAAAGTTCGTGCCTTCGGTTTTATAGAAAATGAGGGAGTCTGGTCCTACAGTTTCCAGATTTTGGATGGAGACTTTGTCATGATTGTGTCCATCACTACAGATAATGTGAGTTTTCAAGTTTTTGATCAGGAGACTGGTGACCTCTATCCTCAAGTACATATGGAAAGCATGCGTGGGAGTTTTGTTGCAAGTGTCCGTGAGGCTTGTTTGGAGATTCTCTATCAGATTCGGAAGGCTTGTTTTGATGTGCAGGATTTTATCTGTCCTCAGACTAAGCGCATCATGGCTCAAGTTCAGGAAAAGTATGGTAATCAGTTGGAGTATCTGTGGGAAAAATCGCCTGATACAGCTGTATTGCGCCATGAAGGCAATCAAAAGTGGTATGCTGTTTTAATGAGAATTCCTTGGGATAGGCTAGATAAGGGGAGAGAAGGGCTAGTCGAAGCAGTTAATATCAAACACGACCAAGTAGCTGACTTGCTTTCACAAAAGGGTATTTATCCAGCTTTTCATATGAATAAACGCTACTGGCTTAGTCTGGCGCTTGATGATAGTTTGCAAGATGAAGAAGTGATAGAACTCATCGAAAGAAGTTGGAACTTGACTGTGAAAAATTAAAGAAAGTTACTTGATTTTTCAAATACTTTCAATTAGCAAAATATTCTTTATTGAAGAAATTTTCAGAAAATAATGGATTTTTTCTTGACAAGTGTTTTTAGCTATGCTAAAATACTAAACAAGATATCAAACGAAGGAGAAAGTCAAACATGAAAACAGCTAAGTTTAATCAATTTGCTTTGTTGTTGAGGTACTCGGGCTAGTGCAAAAGCATTAGTCCTGTTTGGCTTACCAAGCGGGAGTAAATCAACATCTCGCTTGGGCTTCTAAGCGAGATGTTTTTTTAAAACCACATTTGGAAAAGGGGAAATCTTATGCGTAAAGTTGAATTTTTTGATACAAGCCTTCGTGATGGGGAACAAACACCTGGTGTTAACTTTTCAATAAAGGAAAAAGTTTCCATTGCAAGACAGCTAGAGAAATGGGGAATTTCTGTAATTGAAGCTGGTTTTCCGGCTGCTAGTCCAGATTCATTTATAGCCGTTCAAGAAATTGCTAGAGCCATGAAAAAAACAGCAGTGACAGGATTAGCTCGTTCTGTAAAATCTGATATTGATGCTTGTTATGAGGCGCTTAATGATGCCAAGTATCCACAAATTCATGTCTTTATCGCTACCAGTCCGATTCACCGCAAGTATAAGCTCAATAAAAGCAAGGAAGAGATTTTAGAAGCTATCAAGGAACATGTTTCTTATGCTCGTTCTAAGTTTGAAATCGTCGAATTCTCTCCTGAAGATGCGACTAGAACAGAGTTGGATTTCCTCTTGCAAGTCGTTCAAACAGCGGTCGATGCAGGTGCATCTTATATCAATATCCCTGACACAGTTGGCTTTACGACTCCAGAAGAGTTTGCACGTATCTTTGATCACTTGACTGAAAATATTAAATCAGATCATAAAGTTGTCTTTGGTGTCCACTGTCACGATGATCTCGGTATGGCAACTGCAAATACTTTGATAGCAATTAAACACGGTGCTGGACGTGTCCAGGGAACTATTAATGGTATCGGTGAACGCGCAGGTAATGTTGCTCTTGAAGAAGTAGCTGTTGCTTTGAAGATTCGTGAGGATTTCTTCCAAGCAACTAGTGATATTGTTTTGGATGAAACAATGAATACGTCTGAAATGGTTTCTCGCTTCTCTGGTATTCCAGTTCCTAAAAACAAGGCTGTGGTTGGTGGTAATGCCTTCTCCCACGAGTCTGGTATTCACCAAGATGGAGTCCTTAAAAATCCTCTCACTTATGAGATTATCACACCTGAATTGGTCGGGGTTAAGAGTAATAGTCTTCCGCTTGGTAAATTGTCTGGTCGCCATGCCTTTGTTGAAAAACTAAGAGAACTGGCCCTAGATTATACAGAAGAGGATATCAAACCACTCTTTGCTAAGTTCAAGGCGTTGGCAGATAAGAAACAAGAAATCACAGATGCAGATATTCGAGCTCTGGTCGCTGGTACCATGGTTGAAAACCCAGAAGGCTTCCACTTTGATGATTTACAACTTCAAACTCATGCAGATAATGACATTGAAGCTCTCGTTAGCCTAGCAAATATGGATGGTGAGAAAGTCGAATTCAATGCGACAGGGCAAGGTTCCGTTGAAGCTATCTTTAACGCTATTGATAAGTTCTTCAACCAATCTGTTCGTTTGGTATCCTACACTATTGATGCGGTGACGGATGGGATCGATGCCCAGGCTCGGGTTTTGGTCACTGTTGAAAACAGAGATACCGAAACCATCTTTAACGCAGCAGGTCTTGATTTCGATGTATTGAAGGCTTCGGCTATTGCTTATATCAATGCCAATACTTTTGTTCAAAAAGAGAATGCAGGTGAGATGGGGCATAGCGTTTCCTACCGAGACATGCCTAGTGTGTAAAGGAGAAGGCTATGACAAAGAAAATAGTAGCTCTAGCAGGGGATGGAATCGGTCCAGAAATCATGGAAGCTGGTTTAGCAGTTCTAGAAGCTCTAGCTTCAAAAACAGGTTTTGACTATGAGATAGACAGATGCCCCTTTGGAGGTGCAGGTATTGATGCTGCTGGGCATCCCTTACCTGATGAGACCCTCAAGGCATGTAGAGAAGCAGATGCTATTCTCCTAGCAGCCATCGGTAGTCCCCAGTATGATGGGGCAGCGATTCGGCCTGAACAAGGCTTGCTGGCTCTTCGTAAGGAACTAAATCTCTATGCCAATATTCGCCCTGTAAAAATCTTTGACAGTCTCAAACATTTGTCACCTCTCAAACTGGAACGAATTGCTGGTGTGGACTTTGTCGTGGTGCGTGAGTTGACAGGAGGGATTTACTTTGGGGATCATATTCTAGAAGAGCGAAAAGCGCGTGATATCAACGACTACAGTTATGAGGAAGTGGAGCGGATTATTCGCAAGGCCTTTGAAATTGCAAAAAATCGGAGAAAAATCCTCACCAGTATCGATAAGCAAAATGTGTTAGCGACTTCTAAACTTTGGCGGAGAGTAGCTGAGGATGTTGCTAAGGATTTCCCAGATGTGACCTTGGAACATCAGCTGGTGGACTCAGCTGCCATGATCATGATTACCAATCCTGCTAAGTTTGATGTCATCGTGACAGAAAATCTTTTCGGAGATATTCTCTCGGATGAATCAAGCGTTCTATCTGGCACACTTGGAGTCATGCCATCTGCTAGTCACTCTGAAAATGGCCCAAGTCTCTATGAGCCCATTCACGGTTCGGCACCTGATATTGCAGGTCAAGGAATTGCCAATCCTATTTCCATGATTTTGTCAGTTGCCATGATGTTGAGAGATAGCTTTGGACGTTATGAGGATGCGGAGCGTATCGAACATGCTGTAGAAGCCAGTTTGGAAGCAGGAATTTTAACGAGAGATATAGGAGGAAAGGCTTCGACCAAGGAAATGACGGAAGCCATCATTGAAAGACTATGAAGATAAACGAAGGAATTACTCTTACCCTCTTGATTTGGAATGTCATAATTTTTATCATTTATGGAATCGACAAATCCAAGGCAAGGAGAGGTGCTTGGCGCATCCCAGAGAAAATTCTCTTGACGATAGCACTTGTCTGTGGTGGATTTGGTGCCTGGTTAGCAGGAATGATCTTTCATCACAAGACTCGAAAATGGTATTTTAAAACGGTTTGGTTCCTTGGCATGGTAACCACACTAGTAGCCCTATATTTCATTTGGAGGTAATGGATGGCAGGAAAATCGATTTTTGATAAATTATGGGACCGCCATGTCATCACAGGAGAAGAGGGGCAGCCCCAACTCATGTATGTGGACCAGCACTATATTCATGAAGTGACTAGTCCCCAAGCTTTTCAAGGATTACGAGATGCAGGTCGCAGATTGAGACGACCAGACTTGACATTTGGCACCTTTGACCACAATGTACCAACGGTCAATATCTACGATATTCGAGATGTCATTTCCAAGGCGCAAATTGATAAGCTTGCTGAAAATGTTGAGGAGTTTGGGATTGAACATGCGGCCCATGGTTCTGAAAAACAAGGTATCGTTCACATGGTAGGTCCAGAAACAGGAAGAACTCAACCAGGGAAATTCATTGTCTGTGGAGACAGCCATACAGCTACTCACGGAGCTTTCGGAGCCATCGCCTTTGGGATTGGGACTAGTGAGGTTGAGCATGTCTTTGCGACCCAGACCCTCTGGCAGGTCAAACCCAAGAAAATGCTGGTAGAATTCACTGGTGTTCCTCAAAAAGGAGTTTATTCTAAGGATTACATTTTAGCCTTGATTGCCAAGTACGGCGTTGCTTGTGGTGTAGGCTATGTGGTGGAATATCGTGGGCAAGCGATTGATGCTCTGACCATGGAAGAGCGAATGACCATCTGCAATATGTCCATCGAGTTTGGCTCTAAGATGGGGATCATGAACCCGGATCAGACTACCTATGATTATCTCAAGGGACGAGAATGTGTTCCAGAGGACTTTGAAGAGGCTGTGGCTGATTGGAAGACACTTGTCAGTGATGAGGATGCCGTTTATGATAAGGTTATTCAGATGGATGTCTCTGACTTGGCACCTATGGTGACCTGGGGAACCAATCCTGCTATGGGAGTTGACTTTGACAGTAGTTTTCCAGAAATTAAGGATATGAATGATGAGCGAGCTTATCATTACATGGACTTGGAGCCTGGTCAAAAGCCAGCGGACATTGAACTAGGTTATATCTTTATCGGATCTTGTACCAATGCTCGTCTCAGTGACTTGCAACTAGCTGCTCGATTTGTCAAAGGAAAGAAAATTGCTCCCAATCTAACAGCAATTGTAGTTCCGGGCTCTCGTCCTGTGAAACGAGCTGCTGAGAAGTTGGGCTTGGACAAAGTCTTTCTAGATGCTGGTTTTGAGTGGAGAGACCCAGGTTGCTCCATGTGTCTAGGGATGAATCCCGACAAGGTACCTGATGGCGTCCACTGTGCTTCAACCAGTAACCGTAACTTTGAAGATAGGCAGGGATTTGGGGCTAAGACACATCTTTGCAGTCCAGCCATGGCAGCTGCGGCAGCTATCGCAGGGCGCTTCGTAGATGTTCGACAAATGCCAGAAGCCCAGTAAGGAGAGGATATGGAGAAATTTACAGTTTATACGGGAACGACCGTTCCTCTTATGAATGATAACATTGATACTGACCAAATCCTTCCCAAGCAGTTTCTCAAGTTAATTGATAAAAAAGGCTTTGGTAAGTACCTTATGTATGCTTGGCGTTATCTAGACGATAACTACACTGAGGATCCAGATTTTGTTTTTAACCGACCTGAATATCGTAAAGCCAGTATTCTTATCTCGGGGGATAACTTTGGGGCGGGTTCTTCGAGGGAACACGCAGCTTGGGCTCTAGCTGACTATGGTTTTAAGGTTGTGATTGCAGGATCTTTTGGGGACATTCATTACAATAATGAACTCAATAATGGCATGTTGCCTATTGTTCAGCCTAGGGAGGTTAGAGAAAAGCTAGCCCAACTCAAACCGACCGACCAGGTAACTGTAGACTTGAAACAACAAAAAATCATCTCATCAGTTGGAGAATTCACTTTCGAAATCGATAGCGAGTGGAAACACAAGCTCTTAAATGGTTTGGATGATATCGGCATTACTTTGCAGTATGAAGACTTGATTGCTGCTTATGAAAAACAACGTCCAGCCTACTGGCAGGAATAGAAAAATAGAAAAGGAAATATAGAACTATGACAAAACACATTCAATGGAACGGTACACTTTCACAAGAAGGCTATGACATTTTAAAAGGTGAGGGCGGATGTATCGTTTGCCCCACAAAAGTTGGTTACATTATCATGACGAGTGATAATGCAGGACTTGAACGCAAATTTGAAGCCAAAGAGCGTAACCGTAACAAACCAGGTGTTGTACTTTGTGGTAGCATGGACGAGCTACGTGCTTTAGCACAACTCAACCCAGAAATTGAAGCCTTCTACCAAAAACATTGGGACGAAGACATTCTCCTAGGTTGTATCCTTCCTTGGAAACCAGAAGCTTTTGAAAAACTCAAAGCATACGGTGATGGCCGTGAAGAACTCATGACTGACGTTCGTGGTACTAGCTGTTTTGTCATCAAGTTTGGTAAAGCTGGTGAGCAGTTGGCTGCTAAACTTTGGGAAGAAGGCAAGATGGTCTACGCCTCATCAGCCAACCCATCTGGAAAAGGAAACCGTGGTAAGGTAGAAGGAATCGGAGAACGTATCGAAGGAGCAGTGGACCTTGTCATCGAAGCAGATGACTACGTTGCTTCAATCCAACCAGACAAAACGATTGAAACGCGCTACGAGCAAGGTGTGATGGTTTCTATGGTCGATAAGGACGGAAAACTCATCCCAGAACAAGGAGGAGACCGTTCAATCTCACCAGCACCAGTCGTTATCCGTAAAGGGCTTGACATTGATAAAATCATGATGCATTTGTCAGATACCTTTAACTCATGGGACTACCGTCAAGGTGAGTATTATTAAGATAAAAAAGAAGTCTAGTGTTATGAGGGAATAAAACCCTCTACTCTAGGCTTTTTCTTTAGAAATTCTTTTCTTTTTATATAGGATATGATATTCTATATATAAAATATATAGTTTTATATTCGAACATTATTATAAAAGGAGTAAGATTGATGTTGAAAAGAAAAGTTAGTCTGGAAGATTTTTATGACTGGTACCAAGAAAATAAAATAAGATTAAGAGAAGATGCATCTAAATATAGTATTTACAATGAACAATTACGTGAAGAATTTCTTAAAGAGTGGCCACTTGATAGAATTTTAACCATGTCTATTGATGATTATGTTATTGGGAAAGGTGCTAAAAGTAATTCTTTTTGCTATAGTCTTGAGAGGGGTAAATACAAATCTTTATTTTTAGGTATTGGCGGAGGAGGCTCTTCAAAATTTGGTATTTATTGGAATGAGGATAGCCAAAGCTATAAAAATCAAGCTAATAAAATCATTCCTATATCTGAATTGGAGCAACGTTTTAATAAACTAAAAAGAGATCTGTATCAGATTATTCAAATCGGTAGTAAACTTGATTTTGACAATCCTATATTTGATATGAAAAAGTCAACAAATGAATTTATTAGTCGTTCTGCTGTGGTGACAAAACTACTTTGTATTTATTCTGAGAATCCTTCTTTTTTAGGAGTAAATATGAATAGTCAAAATGAATTTTGGAATAGGTTGATTCCCCAAAGCAATCAAGGAGGACCCTATCGTCAGAATCATGAGATTTTTAAACTGTTTTCTAAAACATATCCTGAACTAGAATCTTCAATGTTGGGTAGTATTTTATTTGAGTATTCAAAAGATATTATAGACAGTGATAATAAGCAAGGAGAGAAAGAAATGTCTGAACAAAATAATATTCATCATCCCTTGAGTAATATCTTGTTACAATCCAAAAACCTCATCCTCCGTGGTGCTCCTGGCACAGGAAAAACTTATCTTGCTAAAGAAATTGCTAAAGAATTAACGGATGGTAACGAAGAAGACCAAATCGACTTTGTACAATTTCACCCATCCTATGATTATACTGATTTTGTAGAGGGGTTGAGACCGGTATCAAATGGGGATGGAGCTATTGAGTTTAAGCTACAGGATGGTATTTTTAAAGATTTTTGTCAGAAAGCAAAAGAAGCCCAATTGATTGGAGGACAAGATAATTTTGATGAGGCTTGGGATTCTTACTTAGAATATATAAATGTTGCTGAAGAAAAAGAATATATAACAAAAACATCTTACTTATCTGTTAATAGTAGACAAAATTTGTCAGTAAATTATGATAGTGGTGTTCCAGGATGGTCACTACCTCGCAAATATGTTTACGAGTTGTATAAAGATAAAAATTATAATAAGCAAGAATACTACAAAAGTGGTGGAAAAACTGTCCTAGAAACATTGAGAAAGAGATTTGGTTTGAAAGACTATGTTTCCCCAACAGAAATTGATACTGATAAGAAATTCGTCTTCATCATCGATGAAATCAATCGTGGAGAGATTTCAAAGATTTTTGGTGAACTCTTTTTCTCTATTGACCCTGGTTATCGTGGTGAAAAGGGAAGTGTTTCTACCCAATATGCTAATTTACATGAGACTGATGACAAGTTTTATATTCCTGAGAATGTCTACATCATCGGAACAATGAATGATATTGACCGTTCAGTAGATACCTTTGATTTTGCTATGCGTCGTCGTTTCCGTTTTGTTGAAGTTACTGCCGAGAGTCAAGTTGGTATGCTTGATGACGTGCTTGGTGATAAAGCCGAAGAAGCAAAAACTCGTCTAAGAAACTTGAATGCTGCTATCGAAAACGTTCAAGAGCTAAATAGTCATTATCATATCGGACCAAGTTATTTCCTTAAGTTGCAGGATGTGGATTTTGACTATGAGTTACTCTGGTCTGATTACCTCAAACCTCTATTGGAAGATTACTTACGTGGTTCTTATGAGGAGGCCGAAACTCTGGATACATTGAAAAAAGCATTTGATCTGACAAATAACGAGCAAACAGTTCAGCAAGATACTGGTGATAATGATGCGTATAACTGATAATCAGCATAAAATTGCTAAAGAAGACTTTGTAGCAGAATATCCCAAACTAAGTCAAGCGCTTCTTGATAGAACACTGGATAACCTTTCTCGAGAGGACCGTATCTTTATTTTCCCGAATGATTTGATAAATTCTCTTGATTTAGATAAGGACCAAAAGATTTTGGAAACAGTTAATCAGGAAATCAAGACAGGAAACGTGATTGGTTTTCTTGGATATGGTCAGGAAAGATTAACGATTGCCTCTCGTTTTTCTGATGAAAGTAACGACCATTTTTTGCATTATCTCTTACAAAAGGTTCTCAATATCAATCTGACTAGTTTGGATGTCGGTCTATCTCTAGAGGATAAACTCTATCAGCTTTTGATTTACCTCTTTCCCAAGTATTTACAAGCTGCTCTCAGAAAAGGTCTTTATAAGGAATACCAGAGATTTTCTCATAACGACAGTCATGTAAAGGGAGCCGTTGATGTAGGAAATCATCTTAAGAAAAATCTTCCTTTTACGGGAAATATTGCCTATACAACAAGAGAGTTTACCTATGATAATCCACTCATGCAGTTGATTCGGCATACGATTGAGTACATAAAGATTCAAAAAAGTTTTGGAGCACTACTTGATAGTAATCGTGAAAATATAACTGAAATTACTCGTGCAACTCCAGCTTATAAACTAGCTGATCGTGCTAAGATTATCAGAATGAATAAAATCAAACCCATCCGACACGCCTACTTCAGAGAGTACAGAAAGTTACAGGAACTCTGCTTGATGATTCTGAGTAGAGAAAAGCATGGTCTTGGCCCTCAATCTCAAAGGGTACATGGTATTCTCTTTGATGTTGCCTGGCTTTGGGAAGAGTATGTTCACAGCTTGTTGCCAAAAGGTTTCATCCATCCACGAAATAAAGATAAGACGGACGGAATTTCAGTATTTTCTGTTGGGAAACGAAAGGTATATCCAGATTTTTATGACAGAGAACGAAAGATTGTTCTAGATGCAAAATATAAGAAACTGGAGTTCACTGAAAAAGGAATCAACCGTGAGGACTTATTCCAGCTGATTTCCTATTCTTATATTTTAGAAGCTGAGAAAGCTGGTCTTGTTTTTCCGAGCAAGCACAAGGTTGTTGATAATGAGATAGGAAAGCTAGCAGGTTATGGAGCTTTGTTGAAGAAATTGTCTATCCATATTCCTCAGAATGCTTCATCTTATAATGAATTTTGTGAAATGATGGAAAGCTCCGAAGCGATTTTTAAAAGAAATATTGATAAGGAAGTGGGGAGAAACTAATCTCCTCACTTTTTATATTTAAATTATAAAAACCGAACATTATTGTTTTATAATTAAAATTATTTGACAAAAACTGTACTTTAGTTTATAATAAATCAAGGAAACGTCGGAAAAGGCGTAGGGATGCGCAAGCATAGCTAGGTCATTACAAAAGAAACGAGACAGCGATATGTTAAATGAATTTCCAATTTTTGATTACGAAGATATTCAGTTGATCCCAAATAAATGTGTCATTAAAAGCCGTGCAGAAGCAGACACAAGCGTCACACTTGGAAATCACACTTTCAAATTACCTGTTGTACCAGCCAACATGCAGACGATTTTGGATGAGGATGTTGCAGAGCAACTTGCTAAAGGCGGTTACTTTTACATTATGCATCGTTTTGATGAGGCTGGGCGCATTCCTTTTATCAAACGCATGCACGATCAAGGGCTCATTGCTTCTATTTCAGTCGGTGTCAAGGATTACGAGTATGATTTTGTTAGCCAACTCAAGGCTGATGCTCCTGAGTATATCACGATTGACATTGCTCATGGACATGCAGATAGCGTGATTTCTATGATTCAACACATTAAGAAAGAATTACCAGATACGTTTGTCATTGCTGGTAACGTGGGAACACCAGAAGCTGTGCGTGAATTGGAAAATGCCGGTGCGGATGCGACTAAGGTCGGAATCGGTCCTGGTAAGGTTTGTATCACCAAGGTCAAGACTGGTTTTGGTACAGGTGGTTGGCAATTGGCTGCCCTACGTTGGTGTGCTAAGGCTGCGCGTAAACCGATCATTGCTGATGGTGGGATTCGTACTCATGGTGATATTGCTAAGTCTATCCGTTTCGGTGCCAGCATGGTCATGATCGGTTCCCTTTTTGCAGGACACATCGAAAGCCCAGGGAAAACGATTGAAGTTGATGGCGAACAGTTCAAAGAATACTATGGTTCAGCTTCTCAATATCAAAAAGGAGCATATAAAAATGTGGAAGGCAAACGCATTTTGCTTCCTACCAAAGGGCATTTGCAAGACACCCTTACTGAGATGGAGCAGGACTTACAAAGTGCTATTTCCTACGCAGGTGGACGCAGAATTGCTGACCTTAAACATGTTGATTATGTTATCGTGAAAAACTCTATCTGGAACGGGGATGCATCCCACTAATGGACGCTTAGTCTACCCATAAAAAACTTGTTATTAGAGCAAATTTCTGTTATAATAAGACAAGTTTCCACCCTTAGTGTAATGGATATCACGTAAGATTCCGGTTCTTGAGATGGGGGTTCGATTCCCTCAGGGTGGATGTAAAAAGCCTATGAAAGCCTTAAATAAGGCTTTTTTCTTTATCTCGCCCCAAGTTTATCCCTAAAATTGAAATTGTCTTCTAAAAAATGCTCAATTCCCCTCTAGTCCCGTTTTAAAGTGACTAAGGGGGCTTTTTTTGATATAATAAGAAGGACTGTTATCAGTTAGAAAGAGGTTGGTATGAAAGAATTACAAACTGTACTAAAGAAGCGTTTTGCAATCGAATTTGCAGACAAAAACTTACTGGAAACGGCCTTTACTCATACGAGTTATGCCAATGAGCACCGCCTCTTAAAAATTTCACACAATGAGCGCTTGGAATTTTTAGGAGACGCTGTTCTGCAATTATTGATTTCAGAATATCTGTATAAAAAATATCCTAAGAAACCAGAGGGAGATTTGTCTAAACTCCGTGCTATGATTGTCCGTGAGGAGAGTTTGGCTGGTTTTGCGCGTGATTGCCAGTTTGATCAGTTTATCAAGCTAGGAAAAGGAGAAGAAAAGTCTGGTGGGCGCAATCGTGACACCATTCTTGGAGATGCCTTTGAAGCTTTTTTGGGAGCATTGCTTTTGGACAAGGATGTTGCTAGAGTAAAAGAGTTCATCTATCAGGTCATGATTCCCAAGGTTGAAGCAGGTGACTTTGAAATGATTAAGGATTACAAGACACACCTGCAAGAGTTGCTCCAGGTCAATGGAGATGTGGATATTCGCTACCAGGTGACCTCTGAGACGGGGCCTGCCCATGACAAGGTTTTTGATGTAGAAGTTCTGGTTGAGGGCAAGAGTATCGGAAAAGGTCAAGGTCGTTCTAAAAAATTGGCTGAGCAAGAGGCCGCTAAAAATGCAGTTGAGAAAGGGCTGGATTCATGTATTTAAAGGAGATTGAGATTCAGGGATTCAAGTCCTTTGCTGACAAGACCAAGGTCGTATTTGACCAAGGCGTGACAGCTGTCGTTGGACCCAATGGTTCTGGGAAGTCAAATATCACAGAAAGTTTGCGATGGGCCTTGGGTGAGTCTAGTGTCAAGAGTCTTCGTGGTGGCAAGATGCCGGACGTTATCTTTGCTGGAACTGAAAGTCGCAAACCACTCAATTATGCCTCTGTTGTCGTGACCTTGGACAATGAAGATGGTTTTATTAAGGATGCAGGGCAAGTCATTAAGGTAGAACGCCATATCTACCGTAGTGGAGATAGCGAGTATCGAATTGATGGCAAGAAAGTTCGCTTGCGTGATATTCATGACCTCTTCTTGGATACCGGTTTGGGTCGGGATTCCTTCTCCATCATTTCCCAAGGGAAGGTTGAGGAAATTTTTAACTCCAAACCCGAAGAACGCCGTGCTATTTTTGAAGAAGCTGCTGGAGTTTTAAAATACAAGACTCGTCGAAAAGAAACAGAAAGCAAACTGCAACAAACTCAAGACAATCTCGACCGCTTAGAGGATATTATCTATGAATTGGACAATCAAATCAAGCCCCTTGCAAAACAAGCCGAGAATGCGCGCAAGTTTCTCGACTTGGATGGTCAACGCAAGGCGATTTACTTGGATGTACTGATTGCTCAAATCAAGGAAAACAAGTCTGAACTAGAGCTAACAGAAGACGAGCTAACGCAGGTTCAGGAACTCTTGACCAGTTATTACCAAAAACGTGAAGAGTTAGAAGAGGAAAATCAAACTCTTAAAAAGAAACGCCAAGATCTCCAAGCTCAAATGGCTAAAGACCAAGGGAGCTTAATGGATTTGACTAGTTTGATCAGTGACTTAGAGCGAAAACTAGCCTTGTCTAAACTGGAATCTGAGCAGGTAGCCCTCAATCAACAAGAAGCACAAACCCGTTTGGCGACTTTGGAAGATAAGAGAAAGGCTCTGAGTAAAGAAAAATCTGAAAAAGAAGCGAACTTGGAACAGTTAGAGGAAAGTCTAGCTGAAAACAACAAGGAACTCAATCGTTTAGAAGCGGAGTTGTTGGCATTTTCAGATGATCCTGACCAAATGATCGAGCTCCTGCGTGAACGTTTTGTTGCGCTTTTACAAGAAGAAGCGGATGTCTCAAACCAACTGACCCGCATCGAGAATGAGTTGGAAAACAGCCGTCAGCAGTCTCAAAAACAAGCTGATCAACTTGAGAAACTGAAAGAACAACTGGCTACAGCTAGAGAAAAGGCCAGTCAACAGCAGGCTGAGCTTGAAACTGCCAAGGAGCAGGTTCAGAAATTATTGGCTGACTACCAAGCTAGTGCCAAGGAACAAGAGGAGCAGAAAGTTTCTTACCAAGCCCAGCAGAGCCAACTCTTTGATCGTCTAGACAGTCTCAAAAACAAGCAGGCTAGAGCCCAGAGTTTGGAAAACATCCTAAAAAATCATAGTAATTTTTATGCGGGTGTTAAGAGTGTTCTTCAAGAAAAAGCCCGTCTTGGTGGGATCATTGGTGCAGTCAGTGAACATTTGACCTTTGATGTGCATTATCAAACTGCCCTAGAGATTGCGCTTGGAGCTAGCAGTCAGCATATCATCGTAGAAGATGAAAACGCGGCAACAAAGGCGATTGATTTCCTCAAGCGCAATAGAGCTGGTCGTGCGACCTTTCTTCCATTGACGACTATCAAAGCTCGTACGATTTCTAGTCAGAATCAAGATGCTATCGCAGCAAGTCCAGGATTTCTGGGAATGGCAGATGAGTTGGTGTCGTTTGATAAGAGACTAGAAGCCATTTTCAAAAACTTGCTAGCCACAACGGCTATCTTTGATACCGTAGAACATGCCCGTACGGCAGCTCGTCAAGTTCGTTACCAGGTTCGTATGGTGACGCTTGATGGTACCGAATTGCGTACAGGTGGTTCCTACGCGGGTGGTGCCAATCGTCAAAACAACAGTATTTTCATCAAGCCAGAGCTGGAACAATTACAAAAAGAAATTGCTGAAGAAGAAGCTGACTTGCGGTCAGAAGAAGCGAGTTTGAAGACCTTGCAAGATGAGATGGCGGTATTGGCAGAAAGATTAGAAGCCATCAAATCTCAGGGTGAGCAAGCTCGTATTCAGGAGCAAGGTTTGTACCTCGCTTATCAACAAACCAATCAGCAGGTCGAAGAACTGGAAACGCTTTGGAAACTTCAAGAAGAGGAATTAAATCGCCTATCTGAAGGAGATTGGCAAGCGGACAAGGAAAAATGCCAAGAGCGCCTTGCAACTATCGCCAGTGAAAAGCAAAATCTGGAAGCTGAGATTGAAGAGATTAAGTCTAACAAAAACGCTATTCAAGAACGTTATCAAAACTTGCAGGAACAAGTAGCGCAAGCACGCTTGCTTAAGTCAGAACTGCAAGGACAAAAGCGGTATGAAGTGACTGATATTGAACGACTAAGTAAGGAATTGGATAATCTGGATCTCGAACAAGAGGAAATTCAGCGCCTTCTCCAAGAAAAGGTTGATAATCTTGAGAAAGTGGATACGGATTTGCTAAGTCAGCAGGTGGAAGAGGCCAAAACTCAGAAAGCCAATCTTCAACAAGGTCTGATTCGCAAGCAGTTTGAATTGGATGATATCGAGGGTCAGCTGGATGATATTGCCAGCCATTTGGATCAGGCTCGTCAGCAGAATGAAGAGTGGATTCGTAAACAAACACGTGCTGAAGCCAAAAAGGAAAAGGTCAGTGAACGCTTGCGCTATCTACAAGCTCAATTAACTGACCAGTACCAGATCAGCTACACTGAGGCTCTAGAAAAAGCACATGAGTTGGAAGATCTCAATCTGGCAGAGCAAGAGGTTAAAGATCTTGAGAAAGCTATTCGCTCACTCGGTCCAGTCAATTTGGATGCTATTGAACAGTACGAAGAAGTCCACAATCGTTTGGATTTCCTAAATAGCCAACGAGATGATATTTTGTCTGCGAAAAACCTACTCCTTGAGACCATCACAGAGATGAATGATGAGGTTAAGGAGCGCTTCAAATCAACCTTTGAGGCTATTCGTGAATCATTTAAAGTGACCTTTAGACAGATGTTTGGCGGTGGTCAGGCAGATTTGATATTGACTGAGGGCGATCTTTTAACAGCTGGTGTGGAGATTTCTGTTCAACCTCCAGGTAAGAAAATCCAATCTCTCAACCTCATGAGTGGTGGGGAAAAAGCCCTATCGGCTCTGGCTCTGCTCTTCTCAATCATCCGAGTTAAGACCATTCCTTTCGTCATCTTGGACGAGGTAGAGGCGGCGCTAGACGAAGCCAATGTTAAACGTTTCGGGGATTACCTCAACCGCTTTGACAAGGATAGCCAGTTTATCGTCGTAACCCACCGTAAGGGGACGATGGCAGCAGCGGATTCTATCTATGGAGTTACCATGCAAGAATCAGGTGTATCCAAGATTGTTTCGGTTAAGTTAAAAGATTTAGAAGAAACAGTAAACTAGTTAGCAAACGATAGCATCTCTTAGGAGGTGCTATTTTTTAAAACTCATAGCTTGAATTGTCTATCAAGGTCAGTTCAGGCGCAAAAAACGACATTTGGGATTTCCTCTTAGCGAAAAGACTTGCTCTATGATATAATAGTTTCATGATTACAACAGTACCTATTAAGAACGAAAAAGATATTGCAGTACCAGGGAAAACAGTCCTTGTACTAGGTTATTTTGATGGTATCCACAAGGGACATCAGAAACTTTTTGAAGTTGCCAGTAAGGCTTCTATGAAGGATTATCTGCCAGTTGTCGTGATGACCTTTACAGAGTCGCCAAAACTTGCCTTGCAACCTTACCAACCTGAGCTTATGCTCCATATCGTCAATCACGAGGAACGGGAGCACAAGATGAAATGGCATGGGGTAGAGGCTCTATTCTTACTTGACTTTAGTAGCAAATTTGCTAGTTTAACGGGTCAAGAATTCTTTGATACCTATGTTCGAGCTTTAAAACCAGCGATTATTGTAGCAGGATTTGACTATACTTTTGGCTCTGATAAGAAAACTGCGGATGACCTGAAGGACTATTTTGATGGAGAGATCATCATTGTTCCTCCAGTTGAGGATGAAAAGGGCAAGATTAGTTCTACACGGATTCGTCAGGCAATTCTTGATGGAGATGTAAAGGAAGTCAAGCATCTGCTCGGCACTCCGCTCCCATCTCGTGGAATGGTCGTTCATGGAAATGCTCGTGGGCGGACTATTGGTTATCCAACAGCCAATCTGGTCCTAAGAGACCGAACTTACATGCCAGCGGACGGTGTTTACGTAGTCGATATCGAAGTGCAACGTCAGAGATATCGTGGAATGGCAAGTGTTGGAAAAAATGTTACCTTTGATGGTGAAGAACCACGTTTTGAAGTTAATATTTTCGATTTTTCAGACGATATTTATGGTGAGACAGTCATGGTCTACTGGCTGGACCGTGTTCGCGATATGGTCAAATTTGACTCCGTAGAGGAACTGGTAGACCAACTCCAGAAAGACGAAGAGATTGCTCGAAACTGGAAGGATGGAGAGTGAGAGTTTGCTATCAATTCGAAAGAGTAGGTAGAATGAAATTCATATAATGGACAAAAAAGTAGCCTGTTCAGGCTACTTTTTATTAAAACACGCGATAGACATAAGGATTTTCTGGTTTGTCTACTTTTGTGAAACTCTCAACCTCTAGTGTTGGGAGTTTTTGTTTGAGCTCTTTATGGTAGTGGAGAGTCAGGGTTCCGCTAGCGGTGATCCAAGTATTGTCAGGATACTGGCGTGAGTTCCCCTTTGTCAAGAGTCCATATACACCAGAATCGGCGATACAGTGGATGATTCCAAAGCGAAAGAGGAACTGGCTATCTGGATGGCTAGGATCGTTATAGACAAAGCCTGTAAATTCGATTTTCTTTCCTTCAAACTCTTGAGGGTAGTCATAGAGAACTTCCATGACCTCCATATAGTTTTCATCAGTGATTTGAATGGTTGGTTGGGTGAGGTATTTGTCAGCTGTAGACCTCATTTCCTTTTCATAAGCAGATTTGGAAAAATAGGTGCTGGTATCGGGTTTGAGGTATTGACTGGATGTTCCTTCGCTTGCCTGAATAGCAGTATCGATTCCCTCAGCAAGTGGGAAATGGTATCCCTTAGCAGACACGGTTCTCGAGTCCAAACTTACTGTCGGAAAGGCAACCCCAATCAACAGAGGTAGTGACAGTAAAAGGAGGCTGATTCGTCTAGCTCGACGACTTTCTAAATGGCTGCGAGAGTTGATTTTCTTGATCCAGATATAGAATTGGACCAGAGCCAATAGAAGAGAAAGGAGCATGGAAATATAGACTAGATAGGAATAGTGGAGGTTAATGTAGTGACTGAGCTTGCCAGAAAGCTGCAGATACAGAGTTAGGGCAAAATAACCCAGTAAAATGAAAAATCGCATCATAGCAACACTCCAAACATGTAAGAATAAAGCAAGACAAGCACTGTCACAATACCCATAAATTGCCAGATGAAGCGCACTTTGAGATAGTGTTTCATCATGAGGAGATTTTTGATATCAAGCATGGGGCCTATGATCAGAAAGGCAAGGACTGGCGCTAGGCCGAAGCTCGAGAGGAGAGAAGCTCCGATAAAGGCGTCCGCCTCGCTACAAAGAGAGAGGAGAAAGGCTAGAAACATGAGCAAGAGAATCGCAAGGACTGGACTTGCACTGATAGAGGTCAAGATCCGAGTCGGGACATAGACCTGCACGATAGCCGCAAAGAGACAGCCAAAGACCAAGTAACGCCCCATATCGAAAAACTCATCAATAGCTTGTATAAAGATCTGAAACACTTTTCTAGCGGGACCCAAGTGTGAAAAGTCATGTTCATGGCAAGCGATAGGATTCTCTTTTTGAATGGGTTCCTTCCAGAAAAATCCTAGGAAAATCCCCAGAATCAAAGCAATCACAATAGCTCCCAGAGCTCGCAAGAAGGCAAGTTTTATTGAATTTCCAAAGGCAGAATATGTGGCGAAAAGAACGATAGGATTGATGATGGGAGCAGTCACCAGAAAAGGAACCGCTGTGTAGCTGGGCACTTTCTTTTCCAGAAAACGATTGATAATCGGAACGATACCACATTCGCAAGAAGGAAAGAGAAAGCCAATGAAGGTACCAAAAAAGATCCTCCCCCAACGATTGCGAGGGAGAAACTCATAAACTTTATCAGGTGTGATATAGACCTCAATCAATCCCGAAATGAGACTCCCAATCAAGACAAAAGGAAGGGCTTCAATCATGATGGAGAGAAAAATAGCTCCCGCTTGTAATACACTAGGAGGAAGAGATTGGAAAATCGTCATCTATTTTTTCTTCTCAACTTTTTCTTTTTTATCTTTGTCATCTGGAAAAGTGACTTGTGTTAAGTCAGGAAGTTTTGCGAATTCTTCAAACATCTTGTCCAAGTCATCCGTTTTTGTAAATTTAACAGCCATGGGCCTACCTCTTTTCTACATTCTACCTCTATTATACTATTATTTTCTTGAAAAGGGATTATTTTGATAATCAAAGAGGTAAAAAAGGGTAGTGCGAAACAAGGGCTGTTCCTTATGGTATAATAGGTATATGGATAAAAAATATGAAAAAATCTCCCAAGATTTGGGTGTAACCTTAAAGCAAATCGATACCGTTCTAAGTTTGACCGCTGAAGGAGCGACAATTCCCTTTATCGCCCGTTATCGCAAGGACATGACTGGTAGTCTGGATGAGGTAGCGATTAAGGCCATTATTGATCTGGATAAAAGTCTGACAAATCTCAACGATCGTAAAGAAGCTGTCTTAGCTAAGATTCAAGAACAAGGTAAGCTAACAAAGGAATTGGAAGAAGCTATCCTTGCAGCTGAGAAATTAGCAGATGTAGAAGAACTCTATCTTCCTTATAAGGAAAAACGTCGGACCAAGGCTACCATTGCCCGTGAAGCTGGACTCTTTCCTCTTGCTCGCTTGATTTTGCAGGATGTAGCTGACTTGGAGAAAGAAGCTGAGAAGTTTGTCTGTGAAGGATTTGCGACTGGTCAAGAAGCCTTGGCTGGTGCGGTTGATATCTTGGTCGAAGCCTTATCCGAAGATGTCAATCTACGTGCTATGACCTATCAGGAAGTGTTGAGACACTCTAAAATCACTTCGCAAGTCAAGGGTGAAAATCTCGATGAAAAACAAGTTTTTCAGATTTATTATGATTTTTCAGAGACAGTTGGCAACATGCAGGGCTATCGTACCTTGGCTCTCAACCGTGGGGAAAAATTAGGTATTTTGAAGGTTGGCTTTGAACATGCGACGGACCGTATCTTATCTTTCTTTGGTGCTCGTTTTAAAGTCAAAAATGCCTATATAGATGAAGTTGTCCAACAGTCAGTTAAGAAAAAGGTATTGCCTGCTATTGAGCGACGCATTCGGACAGAGTTGACTGAGAAAGCGGAAGAAGGGGCGATCCAACTCTTTTCTGACAACCTGCGTAATCTCCTCTTGGTTACTCCGCTAAAAGGGCGCGTGGTTCTAGGATTTGACCCAGCCTTTCGTACAGGTGCCAAGCTAGCTGTCGTTGATGCAACAGGGAAAATGCTGACGACTCAAGTCATTTATCCAGTAAAACCAGCCTCTGCTCGTCAGATTGAAGAAGCCAAGAAAGATTTGGCAGACCTGATTGGTCAATACAGCGTGGAAATTATTGCCATTGGAAATGGAACGGCCAGTCGGGAAAGTGAAGCCTTTGTGGCGGAAGTTCTGAAAGATTTTCCAGAAGTCAGCTATGTTATCGTCAATGAAAGTGGAGCTTCTGTATACTCTGCCAGCGAACTTGCTCGTCAGGAATTTCCAGAATTAACCGTTGAAAAACGTTCGGCTATCTCAATCGCTCGTCGTTTGCAAGATCCCCTGGCTGAATTGGTAAAAATCGATCCCAAGTCAATCGGTGTCGGTCAATACCAACACGATGTCAGTCAGAAGAAACTATCTGAGAGTCTGGACTTTGTTGTCGATACCGTAGTTAACCAAGTCGGTGTCAATGTCAATACAGCCAGTCCAGCTCTTCTTTCACACGTAGCTGGACTCAATAAAACCATCTCTGAAAATATTGTCAAATACCGTGAGGAAGAAGGAAAAATCACTTCACGCTCTCAAATCAAGAAGGTTCCTCGTCTGGGTGCCAAAGCCTTTGAGCAGGCTGCTGGTTTCCTCCGTATCCCTGAAAGTAGCAATATCCTCGATAATACTGGAGTTCACCCAGAAAACTATGCTGCAGTTAAGGAACTCTTCAAACGCTTGGATATCAAAGACTTGAATGAAGAAGCTCAAAGCAAACTCAACTCCCTTTCAGTCAAAGAAATGGCACAGGAACTGAATCTTGGCCCAGAAACCCTTAAAGATATCATTGCTGACCTTCTCAAACCAGGTCGAGATTTTCGTGATTCCTTTGACGCACCTGTGCTTCGCCAAGACGTCCTAGATATTAAGGACTTAGTGGTTGGACAGAAGCTGGAAGGCGTGGTGCGTAATGTTGTTGACTTCGGTGCCTTCGTTGATATCGGGATTCACGAGGATGGCCTCATTCATATTTCCCATATGAGTCGTAAATTTATCAAACATCCCAGCCAAGTGGTGTCAGTCGGAGATTTGGTAACGGTTTGGGTCAAGAAAATCGATACTGAACGTGAAAAAGTTAATCTGTCGCTTCTCGCTCCAGATGAATCTAACTGAGTACGTTCAGTCTGTTTCCCTCGAAGACTTTGGTAGACCTTTTACCCACCAAGCCCAGTGGAATTCTCGTCTGCGAACGACAGGTGGACGATTTTTCCCCAAGGATGGGCATTTGGACTTTAATCCCAAGGTTTATAATGAACTAGGTTTGGAAGTCTTTCGCAAAATCGTGCGCCATGAACTCTGTCACTATCACCTTTATTTTCAGAAAAAGGGTTATCGACATAAGGACCGAGATTTTAAAGAACTTTTGAAAGAAGTGGATGGACTGCGCTTTGTTCCCCATTTGAAAGACCAAAGTAATTTCCTGGTCTATCAGTGCCAATACTGCCAGCAACGCTATCAACGCAAGAGGAAGGTTGATACAAAACGCTATCGCTGTGGCGTCTGCCGTGGCAAACTCGTCATCTTAAATCGGCCTAAGGACTGATGTTTGTGAACCTGTTTCATGCTATACTACTTGTAAGAATACCGAAAGAGGAAACAATCATGAATACAAAATTTTATAAAATGAGACGAAATCGTATGGTGTCAGGAGTTTTAGCTGGGCTATCAGACAAGTGGAATTTTGATGTAACCCTAGTCCGCTTTCTCTTCGCCATTTTTACTGTAGCAAATTTTGGAATTGGTGTGATAATCTACATCATCCTTGCCTCTATCCTACCAACTAAGGAAGAAATCGAAGCCGAAATGTACGGAACAGGACCACGCAAATGTAAGGAAGCCCAAGCCATTGAAGACAATGATGGCTGGTTTTGGTGAGTCAGATTTGAAAATAGTTTATAGACACTTTCCTTATTTTTCAAAGACGTCAGAAAAAGAAGTGAATTTTAACCCTTGCATCCGCAAGGGTTTTCTTCTTGCCTTTCTTTTATGGTAAAATATTGATAGCGAAATTGCTTGTTTTTTTTAATCTTACAAAAATGTAAGATTAAAGTCTCTTTTGTAAGGTTAGGTTATGGCAAGACCTCTTTTTTTGAGATAAACTAGACTCATAAAGAACAAAGGAGCAAAACCATGAAAAGAATCTTACATAAGAAAACAAGAAAACCAAGTCAAAAAGATATCGAGCGTGTTCAACTGGGATGCGCTATGATGCAAGCACAGTTTCAATTGATGGGATATTAAGAAGGAGAAAATCATGACACTTTTAGATGTAAAACACGTTCAAAAAATCTATAAAACACGTTTCCAAGGCAACCAAGTAGAAGCCCTTAAGGATATTCACTTTACCGTAGAGAAGGGTGACTACGTTGCCATCATGGGTGAGTCTGGTTCTGGAAAATCAACCCTGCTCAACATCCTAGCTATGCTGGATAAACCAACTCGCGGGCAGGTTTACCTCAACGGAACCGACACAGCCACTATTAAAAATTCACAAGCTTCGAGTTTCCGTCGTGAGAAGTTGGGATTTGTCTTCCAAGATTTTAACTTGCTAGATACCTTGTCTGTTAAGGACAATATATTGCTTCCGTTAGTGTTATCACGAAAACCTATCACAGAGATGATGAAGAAATTGGTAGTGACTGCTGAAAATTTGGGCATCAACCAATTGCAAGAGAAGTACCCTTACGAGATCTCTGGTGGTCAAAAACAGCGGGTAGCAGTAGCACGCGCCATCATCACTGAACCTGAAATTCTTCTTGCGGATGAGCCAACAGGAGCTCTTGACTCCAAGTCATCTGCAGCTCTTCTGGATGTTTTTGATGAAATCAATGAACGTGGCCAAACCATTCTCATGGTAACTCACTCAACGGCAGCAGCCAGCAGGGCCAAGCGCGTTCTCTTTATCAAGGACGGAATTCTTTACAATCAAATCTACCGTGGAGACAAGACAGAACGTCAGATGTTCCAGGAAATCTCTGATACCTTGACTGTCATGGCAAGTGAGGTGAATTAGTATGTTTCGATTGACCAATAAGTTAGCGGTTTCGAACTTAATCAAAAACCGCAAACTCTACTATCCCTTTGCTTTAGCAGTTCTCTTAGCTGTGACCATCACCTATCTCTTTTACTCACTGTCACTTAATCCTAACATTGGTAAGATTCGAGGGGGAGAAACTATCTCTATGACCCTTGCTCTCGGTATGGTAGTTGTTACCATCGCTTCTGGAATTATTGTACTTTATGCCAATAGTTTTGTCATGAAGAACCGCTCCAAGGAGCTGGGTGTATATGGTATGCTGGGGCTTGAAAAGCGCCATTTGATCAGTATGGTTTTTAAGGAGCTTCTTATTTTTGGTTCCTTAACCTTGACAGCTGGTCTCGGTCTAGGAGCTCTCTTTGATAAGCTAATCTTTGCCCTTCTTCTGAAGCTGATGAAAATGAAAGTGGAGCTCGTTTCGACTTTCCAACCAATTGTCTTCATCCTAGTTCTCATCGTCTTTGGAGCTATCTTCCTAGGTCTAATTTTTATCAATGCCTTTCGCATCGCACGCATGAATGCCCTTCAACTCTCTCGTGAAAAAGCCAGTGGTGAGAAAAAAGGACGTTTCTTAGGTCTTCAAACTATACTAGGTTTGATTAGTATGGGAGCTGGCTACTACCTAGCAGTAACAGTTGAAAATCCACTTTCTGCTGTTCTGATTTTCTTTGTAGCAGTCTTGTTGGTAATTTTGGGAACTTATCTTCTCTTCAATGCAGGAATCACAGTTTTCCTACAAATCTTGAAGAAAAACAAGCGTTACTATTACCAACCTAACAACATGATTTCCGTATCCAATCTCATTTTTCGTATGAAGAAAAATGCTGTTGGTCTAGCGACGATTGCTATTCTCTCAACCATGGTCTTGGTGACTATGTCTGCTGCAACGAGTATCTTTAAAGGCTCTGAAACTTTCAAGAAAGTCATGAATCCACATGATTTTGGAATTACAGGGCAGAATGTTGAAAAAGAAGACATAAATAAACTCCTAGACCAGTATGCTAGCGATAAAGGATTGACTGTCACAAAGAAAGAAGTCCTTACATACAGTAGCTTTGGTGTAGCAAACCAAGAAGGTACGAAATTGACAATCTTTGAGAAAGGTCAAAATCGTGTTCAACCGAAAACTATTTTTATGGTCTTTGACCAAAAAGACTATGAGAATATGACGGGCCAAAAACTTGCACTTTCAGGAAAGGAAGTTGGATTGTTTACTAAGAACAAAGAACTTCAAGGACAGAAAGAACTGACTCTAAATGACCAGACCTATACAATAAAGGAAGAAATCAAAAAAGATTTTATTCTTGAACATGTCCCAAATCAGTACAATATTCTAACTTCGGACTATAACTATCTGGTTGTTCCTGACTTGAAAGCCTTTCTTGACCAGCATCCTAATTCTTCCATTTTTAATCAATACTATGGTGGTATGAATGTAACAGCTAGTGAGGAAGAGCAACTCAAACTTGCAGATGACTATTCAAAATTCCTTGATGATTTTAATAGAGAATCAAGCAAAGAAGGAAGCTTTATTTACGGAAGCAATCTGGCTGATAGTAGTGCGCAGATGAGTGCTTTCTTTGGTGGGACCTTCTTTATCGGTATCTTCCTCTCCATCATCTTTATGGTGGGAACAGTTCTCGTCATCTACTACAAACAAATCTCTGAAGGCTATGAAGACCGTGAACGCTTTATCATTTTGCAAAAGGTCGGTCTCGATCAAAAGCAAATCAAGCAAACCATTAATAAACAGGTCCTAACTGTTTTCTTCCTCCCATTGCTCTTTGCCTTCCTACACCTTGCCTTTGCCTATCATATGCTTAGTCTCATCCTAAAAGTCATTGGGGTCCTAGATGCGACCATGATGTTGACAGTCACTCTGTCCATCTGTGCTATCTTCCTCATCGTCTATGTCTTAATCTTTATGATTACCTCAAGAAGCTATCGCAAGATTGTGCAAATGTAAAAAAGATACCTCGATGCTTGTCGAGGTATTTCTTTTATCTTAAATGCTAAAGAGTTGTCCCAAGAGGAAGGTTACACCCATGGTGAGAAGTCCGATACAGAGGTTGCGGATCATGGCAGTTTTCGTAGGTGCCTTGCCTAGTTTAGCACTGGTATAGCCGGTGACGAGAAGGGAAAGGGCCACAATAAAAACAGTAGCAGGAATACGATAGTCACTTGGAAAGACGGTGATTGAAAGCATAGGAGGAAGGCTTCCCAGTACAAAGGCAATAAAGCTAGAGATAGCAGCATGCCAAGGGTTGGTAAACTCTTCATACTCGATTCCATACTTTTCTTCGACCAAGGCTTTGAGTGGATTTTTTAAAAAGGCCTTGTTGGTCAAGAGTTGGGCTGACGTTTCACACTCACCGTTTTGAAGGTAGGCAGCATAGAGGGATTGTTTTGCAGATTCGATATCCTTATCCAAGAGCAACTGTTCTCTAGCAACAGCGGCTTCTTCCGTGTCTTTCTGAGTGGATACAGAGACATATTCGCCACCGGCCATAGAGAAAGCACCAGCGAGGATAGCCGCTAAACCTGATAAAAAGATAATCCAGATATTGCTTGTCGCACTGGCAACGCCGATAACGACTCCAGCGATGGAAATAATTCCATCATTGGCGCCCAGAACACCTGCGCGTAGGATATTGAGTCGTCCTGCAAAGTTAGCATCAATTTCATGTTTTATTTCTGTCATAGTCATCTCCTTTCTCTCCATTATAGAGAAAAGGGTAGGGGAATACAAACTTTTTAAACTATCTGAAAAAAGTTTTACAATTCTAATTTTTAGGCCCTTTGAAGTTTCTCCGAAAAAGTAGTGCTTTCCTGCTGTACTGGAACTTTTTAAACTTATCTATGGTATAATAGAAGATAGATTTATCAATTGGAGTATGAAGGATTTTATGATTAAACTTGTAGCAACCGATATGGATGGAACCTTTCTAGATGGAGAGGGTCGGTTTGATATGGAACGCCTTAAAAACGTACTTGTTTCCTACAAGGAAAAGGGGATTTATTTTGCAGTGGCTTCAGGTCGCGGTATCTTGTCCCTGAAAAAGTTGTTTGCGGATGTGTGTGATGAAGTGATTTTTATAGCTGAAAATGGGAGCTATGTTGAGTTTCATGGTGAGGATATGTATGAGGCTACTATGTCTCGGGATTTTTACTTGAGCACTTTTGAAGCTTTAAAGAAATCACCCTATTTTGATGAAAGAAAAATGTTGCTGACGGGGAAAAAAGCTTGTTATGTATTGGATACAGTCGATGAGACCTATCTCAAGTTTAGCCGTCACTACAATGAAAACATTCAAAAAGTAACGCGTCTGGAAGCTATTAAGGATGAGATTTTTAAATTCACTACGAACTTCACAGAAGATACGATAGAAGCTGGAGAGGCCTGGGTCAACAAAAACGTTCCTGGTGTAAAAGCCATGACAACAGGTTTTGAATCCATCGATATTGTCTTGGACTACGTTGATAAGGGTGTGGCTATTGTTGAGCTGGCAAAAAAACTTGTTCTAACCATGGATCAGGTCATGGCTTTTGGCGACAATCTCAATGACCTTCACATGATGCAGGTTGTGGGACACCCAGTCGCTCCTGAAAATGCGCGACCAGAGATTTTAGAATTAGCAGAAACAGTGATTGGCCACCATAAGGACCAGTCAGTGATGACTTATATGGAGGGCTTGTAATGGCAGATATTAAATTGATTGCATTGGACTTGGATGGTACCTTGCTGACAACGGATAAAAAGCTAACAGAACGTACCAAGGAGGTCCTCAAAGCTGCGCGTGATCGTGGCATCAAGGTCGTTCTGACAACAGGTCGTCCTTTGAAGGCTATGGATTTCTTTCTCCATGAGCTAGGGACTGATGGTCTGGAGGACGAGTACACCATCACCTTTAATGGTGGTCTGGTACAGAAAAATACAGGAGAGATTCTCGATAAAACCGTCTTTTCAATCGACGATGTGGCACGATTGTACGAGGAAACTGAAAAACTAGGATTACCGTTAGATGCCATTTCAGAAGGAACAGTCTATCAAATCCAATCAGACCAAGAAAGTCTCTATGCTAAGTTTAATCCATCCCTGACTTTCGTGCCAGTCGCTTTTGAAGAGCTATCTAGTCAGATAACTTATAATAAATGCGTGACTGCCTTCCCCCAAGAACCCTTGGATGCAGCGATTCAACAGATTTCTCCTGAATTGTTTGACCAATATGAAATCTTCAAATCGCGTGAACTCTTATTGGAATGGTCACCGAAAAACGTCCACAAGGCAACAGGTTTAGCGAAATTAATTAAACACTTGGATATCGACCAAAGTCAGGTCATGGCTTGTGGGGACGAGGCCAATGACCTTTCTATGATTGAGTGGGCAGATCTGGGAGTTGCCATGCAAAATGCAGTTCCAGCAGTTAAGGAAGTTGCTAATGTCGTTACCCCCATGACCAACGACGAGGAAGCCGTTGCTTGGGCTATCGAAGAATACGTGCTAAAGGAGAATTAGAAGATGGGATTATTTGACCGTTTATTCGGGAAAAAAGAAGAGCCGAAAATCGAAGATATAGTAAAAGAAGCTCTGGAAAATATTGATTTGTCAGAAGAGGTTGAAGAAAACCAAACGGCTATCGAAGAAACAAGTCAGGAAGAGATAACAAGGGAAAAAGTAGAAGAAACACTTGCTCAAGAAGAAATTCCTCAAGTCTCGACAGAAGAAGTTATTGAACCAGAAGCAGTCGAAGAAACTGCTCAGGAAGAGGTTGAGCTAGAAGTTGATGAGACAGAGCAAAGCCAAGAGCCTGAAGAATTTTTCGAAGAAGAGAGCCAAGAATCTCTAGAAAGTGACGAAGAGCCAGCTTTTGAAGTAGAAGAAGAATATCCACAAGTTGAAGAAACGGTTCAGGAAAAATATGACCGCAGTCTCAAGAAAACGCGTACGGGATTCGGAGCACGCTTGAATGCCTTCTTTGCCAACTTCCGTTCTGTCGATGAAGACTTCTTTGAAGAATTGGAAGAACTGCTCATCATGAGCGACGTCGGTGTGCAAGTTGCTTCAAACTTAACAGAAGAACTACGCTATGAAGCTAAATTAGAAAACGCTAAAAAGCCTGATGCACTTCGTCGTGTCATTATCGAGAAATTGGTTGAACTCTATGAGAAGGATGGCAACTACGATGAACAAATCCATTTCCAAGATGGCTTGACAGTTATGCTCTTTGTCGGAGTGAATGGTGTTGGGAAAACAACTTCTATCGGGAAATTGGCTCATCGTTACAAACAAGCTGGTAAGAAAGTTATGCTGGTTGCTGCGGATACCTTCCGTGCTGGTGCCGTTGCCCAGCTAGCAGAATGGGGACGTCGTGTGGATGTTCCTGTTGTAACGGGGCCTGAAAAAGCTGATCCAGCAAGTGTGGTCTTTGATGGGATGGAACGTGCCGTAGCAGAAGGAATTGATATTCTCATGATTGATACAGCAGGTCGTCTGCAAAACAAGGAAAACCTTATGGCCGAGTTGGAAAAGATTGGTCGCATTATCAAACGTGTCGTTCCAGAGGCACCACATGAAACCTTCCTGGCACTTGATGCCTCTACAGGTCAAAATGCTCTGGTACAAGCCAAAGAATTCTCAAAAATAACTCCAGTTACTGGTATTGTATTGACCAAGATTGATGGAACTGCTCGTGGTGGTGTGGTTCTGGCAATTCGTGAAGAACTCAATATCCCTGTAAAATTGATCGGTTTCGGTGAAAAAATCGATGATATCGGAGAGTTTAACTCAGAAAACTTTATGAAGGGTCTCTTAGAGGGCTTGATTTAATACAAAATAAATAATCCTGCAAGATACACTTGCAGGATATTTTTATTATTCTAAACGACCTTGTTCACGATAGGCGATATCTGGTTGCCAAGTCCATTTTGCTCCAAACTTCTCTAGTAGTTCAAAGCTAGCTTGTGGTCCCATGCTTCCAGACTTGTAGTCATGGAGTGGAACTCCATTTTGAGCCCAGAGCTCTTCGATACGGTCAATCAATTTCCAAGAAGCACTCACCTCATCCCAGTGGCTAAAGTTGGTAGAGTTGTTGTTCAAGACATCGTAGATTAATTTTTCGTATGGATCTGGTGAAGCACCTGTAGCTGTAGCATCTGTACGATAATCTAAAGAGCTAGGCGCCAGGTTAAATTCTTCACCTACTTGTTTACCATTGAGGCTGAGAGAGAATCCCTCTGTTGGCTGGATGTAGATGGTCAAGATATTTGGTGCCAAAGGCTCACCAAAGATGGAGTCCATTTGCTTAAAGACGATATTGACATGAGTACCTTTTTCTGTCAGGCGTTTACCAGTACGGAAGAAGAAAGGAACGCCACGGAAGCGATCGCTGTCTACAAAGAAAGCACCAGAGGCAAAGGTTTCTGTTGTAGATTCAGGGTTAACGTTTGGCTCGCTACGGTAGGAAATGTATTTCTTACCATCGATCTTTCCAGAACGATATTGACCACGGATAAAGTGTTCTTTTAATTCTTCCTCATTTGGTTGGTGGAGATTTTTAAATACTTTAATCTTCTCAGCACGAATCTTATCTTTTGTAAAGCTGGCAGGCTTGTCCATGGCTAGAAGAGATAAAAGCTGGAGAGTGTGGTTTTGAACCATGTCACGAAGGGCACCAGATTCATCATAGTAGCCACCACGTTCCTCAACTCCCAAGCGCTCAGCAAAGGTAATCTGCACATTATCAATGTGCTGACGGTTCCAAACATTTTCAAAGATCATATTGGCAAATCGAACCGCAAAGATACTTTGAATCATTTCTTTCCCCAAGTAATGGTCAATACGGTAGATCTGTTCTTCATCAAATGTTGCTAGAAGATCTTCATTCAGCTTGCTTGCAGTTTCATAGTCTGTACCAAAAGGTTTCTCAACAATCAAGCGTTCAAAGCCTTTGCCGTCAACGATGTTTTCAGACTTGAGGTGTTTGGCAATAGTACCAAAGAATTGAGGAGCCATAGAGAGGAAGAAGAGTTTGTTGTGGTCCGTTTGGTATTTCTCATCAAGCTCAGCTTGTAATTCTCGTAAAGCGATGTAGTTATCAGTATCATTGACATCATGACTTTGATAGTAGAAATGACTAGCAAACTCTTGGGCTTGCTCGGTACTATCTGCCAAATCAAGGATGGACTCAACAACAACAGATTCAAAATATTCCTTACTCCAAGGTCTACGAGCTGTTCCGATAACAGCAAAATGCTCAGAAAGATTGCCTGATTTATAGAGTCTAAAAAGGGAAGGGTAGAGTTTGCGTTTAGCTAAATCTCCACTCGCACCGAAAATTGTAACAATAACCTTTGATGACATCTAGCTACCTAATTTCTATATTTTTTCCTAGTTGGACTAGGGATGAGATTTCCTCATTATCATAGTTTTTATTTTATCATAATTTTCAAAAAAAACAAAAAATCCAATACGCAATTAAAAAACTGTAAGGTTCTCCTTACAGTTTTGTTTTATACATTTAAGACCTTATCCAAGAATTCTTTTAGACGAGGGTGTTGCGGGCTGTCAAAAATTTGATCTGGAGTTCCATCTTCCAGGAATTCACAATCAGCCGTAAAGATAACACGGTTGGCTACCTGACGAGCAAATCCCATCTCATGGGTTACGATAATCATGGTCATGCCTTGTTCCGCCAATTCCTTCATAACGTTTAGTACATCTCCGACCATCTCAGGGTCAAGAGCGGAAGTTGGCTCATCAAAGAGCATGATATCAGGATTCATGGCAAGTCCACGAGCGATAGCTACACGCTGTTTCTGACCACCTGAAAGGCTATCTGGGTTGGCATTAGCTTTATCTGCTAGTCCAACCTTTTCAAGCAACTCCATCCCCAATTTTTCAGCTTCTTCTTTGGTCATCCGTTTGTGTTCAATAGGTGCAAAAGTGATATTTTCTAGGACGGACATGTGAGGGAAGAGGTTGAAATGTTGGAAGACCATTCCCACGTTTTCACGAACATGGTCGACATTGGTTGATTTTTCAGTCAGATCATAACCATTTACTGTGATGTGGCCACTCGTTACCTCTTCGAGGAGGTTAAGGCTACGGAGGAATGTGGATTTACCAGAACCGGAAGGACCGATGATACAAACAACATCTCCTTCATAAAACTTAGTAGTAATCCCTTTTAAAACTTCGTTTTTTCCATAGTACTTATGCAAATCATTTACATCAATTTTTAGTTTTGCCATTAACGAATCCTCTTTTCTAAGCGTTTCGCTAGTCTAGTCAAAAGCGTGATAATTACAAGATAGAAGATAGCAAGGATTGCATACATCTTGAAACTTTGGTAGTTACGGGCGATGATGATCTTACCAGTTTGGAAAAGTTCCACCAAACCGATAGCAGAGACGATGGTTGTATCTTTAAGAGCGATAACGAATTGGTTGACAAAGTTTGGCAACATCAATTTAGTCGCTTGTGGTAAGATAATCTTACGCATGGTTTTTCCATAAGAGATACCAAGACTGCGGCTGGCCTCCATTTGCCCAACTGGAACAGCTTGAATCCCGCCTCGAACAATTTCAGCGATATAAGCTGCCGCATTAAGTGAGAGGGCGATAGTACCAGCTACAAAGTCATTGATTGGACTTTGTTGGCCTGTAATGGACTCGATGAAGTTTGGAATACCCCAGAAGATGAAGGCTGCAAGAATCATCAATGGGATACCGCGAATAACGTCAACGAAAATCTCAGAGATTAGACGAAGAGATTTGTATGGGCTAACACTAAACATACCAAAGATAATCCCGATGACAATGGCAATTGCAAATG
Source organism: Streptococcus sp. SO2 (assembly GCF_030440025.1). The sequence goes on along the minus strand of NZ_JAQFJH010000001.1, from coordinate 125,957 downwards.
AAATAAGCGCTAGAGCAAGAGTGATTCCAAGTCCACTAAGAAGTTGTTTGTAGTTGTTTTGAAGCAAGCCCCAGATAGTAGTTTCGTCAACCGTACTAGTAGAGTCAGTTGAAGTTTCGCTAGCTAGATACTTGTCAAGAATCTTTTGGAATTCTCTGTTAGCTTTGAGGTTCGCAAGTCCATTATTGAACATCTGGATCAATTCAGGGTTTGTTCCTTTTTTAACCGCAAAGGCAGTTTCACCGATTGGTGTTCCAGCGATTGGCGTTTTCAATTTTTGACCTTGGCTGATAGAATATTTGAGAACTGGCTCATCATCCATCACGGCATCGATAGATCCAGTATTCAGACTGTCATACATTGATGCGCCATCTGCAAAGGTTTTAATCTTATAACCGTATTTGCTTTGATTTTCAGTAAGGAACGTTTGAGAAGCAGTTCCGTTTTTAACACCGACAGTTTTATCCTTGAGGTCTTCATAAGAAGCAATCGTGCTTGATTCTTTCACACCGAGAATCGTATTTGCTGTGTAGTATGATTCTGAGAAGTCGAAGGTTTCCTTACGAGCATCTGTTACAGACATACCAGCAATGATACCATCTGCTTGTCCTGCTTGAACAGCACTAATTGCTGCGTCAAATCCTGGGTTGGTAATTTCAATTTCAAAACCTTGGTCTTTGGCAATGGCCTTGATGAGGTCCATATCAATACCGGTGTATTGATTGCTTGAATTTTGAAAGACGAATGGGGCGAAAGATGAGTCACTGGCAATAATGTACTTGCTTTTCACTGGAGTAGCTTTTTGTCCAGCAGCAGTAGTTGTCGTCGGGGTTGCCGTAGTTGTAGAAGCTGTCCATTTTTGGATGATTTGCTCCAAGCTACCATCCTTCTTCATTTGTGCTAGGGCTTCGTTAAACTCGGTAACCAAGTGTTCATACTTGCTCCCTTTCTTGACACCAAAAGCAAAGCTTCCAACAGCTTCACCATCCATATTGATGCTGAGATCTTGTCCTTGGTTAATCGCATACTCAATAACAGGTTTATCATCCATGATGGCGTTCACAGCACCAGCACTTAGACTGTTATTCATCAAATCACCTGTATCAAAAGTTTTAATAGAGAAACCGTATTTATCTTTGATACTTTCGAGGAAACGTTGAGCGGCAGTTCCGTTCTTAACTCCAACTGTTTTCCCGCTAAGTTCCTCATATTTGGTGATTTTATTTGCCTTTGTGGTAGCAATGACAACTTTTGTATCATAATAGGTATCAGACATGGTAAAGACATTTTCACGTTCTTTTGTTTTTGTCATACCTGCCATAATAGCATCTGCTTGACCTGACTGCACCGCATTTACAGCTGCATCAAAGCCAGGATAAGACATTTGGATATTCCATCCTTTGATTTCTGCGACTTTATTGATAATATCAACATCAATCCCTTTATAGGTTTGATCTGAATCTTTAAACTCAAAAGGTGCGTAAGCTGTATCAGACACAATCTTAACAGTATCAGCTTTTGCCATACCTAGTGAGAAAATGGGAAATAAAATGAGCAAACATGCTAGTATTTTTTTCTTCATTTTTAGTCTCCTTTTCCGAATATTTTCCCATTATATCAGAAAATGAATGAAAAGGCAAATTTTATGGATTTTATGTAAGGAAATCTAACATGAAATACCCGCTCTTATCAACTTAGAGAAGAGTCTGAAAAGTAAATTTATGGTAAAATAGAAGGATAGAAAAATGCAGATGAGGCAATCATGATTAATAGAATTACAGATAATAAATTTAAACTAGTATCAAAATATGAACCTTCAGGAGATCAACCCCAAGCGATTGAGCAGTTGGTTGACAATATCGAGGGTGGAGAGAAGGCTCAGATTCTGATGGGGGCGACGGGTACAGGGAAGACCTATACCATGAGTCAGGTCATTTCCAAAGTCAATAAACCAACTTTGGTCATTGCCCATAACAAAACACTAGCTGGTCAGCTCTATGGGGAGTTCAAGGAATTTTTCCCTGAAAATGCTGTTGAGTATTTCGTGTCTTACTATGATTATTACCAACCTGAGGCCTATGTCCCTTCAAGCGATACCTATATAGAGAAGGATAGCTCGGTTAATGATGAGATTGACAAGCTTCGCCATTCAGCGACTTCAGCACTTCTGGAGCGCAATGATGTCATTGTTGTGGCTTCAGTCTCTTGTATCTATGGTTTGGGTTCGCCCAAGGAATATTCTGATAGCGTCGTTAGTCTTCGTCCAGGTCTTGAAATTTCTCGTGATAAACTCTTGAATGACTTGGTTGATATTCAGTTTGAACGTAATGATATTGATTTCCAACGGGGAAGATTTCGCGTTCGCGGGGATGTGGTGGAGATTTTCCCAGCTTCCCGTGATGAACACGCTTTTCGAGTAGAGTTTTTCGGGGATGAGATTGATCGTATCCGTGAGGTTGAGGCTTTGACAGGTCAGGTATTGGGAGAAGTAGATCATTTGGCGATTTTCCCAGCTACTCACTTTGTGACCAATGATGACCACATGGAGGTTGCTATTGCCAAGATTCAGGCGGAGTTGGAGGAGCAGTTAGCTGTCTTTGAAAGGGAAGGCAAACTGCTAGAAGCTCAGCGTTTGAAACAGCGGACAGAGTATGATATTGAAATGCTTCGCGAGATGGGTTATACCAACGGTGTTGAAAACTACTCACGCCACATGGATGGTCGTAGCGAAGGAGAGCCTCCTTATACTCTTCTTGACTTCTTCCCAGATGATTTCTTGATTATGATTGATGAAAGTCACATGACCATGGGGCAAATCAAAGGTATGTACAATGGAGACCGTTCGCGTAAGGAAATGCTGGTTAATTATGGTTTCCGTTTACCGTCAGCCTTGGACAATCGTCCTCTCCGTCGTGAGGAGTTTGAAAGTCATGTTCACCAGATTGTATATGTTTCAGCGACACCAGGTGACTATGAAAATGAACAGACCGAGACAGTGATTGAGCAAATCATTCGTCCGACAGGACTTCTAGACCCAGAGGTGGAAGTCCGTCCGACTATGGGACAGATTGATGACCTCCTAGGTGAAATCAATGTCCGTGTTGAAAAGAATGAACGGACCTTTATCACCACTTTGACTAAGAAAATGGCAGAAGACTTGACCGACTACTTCAAGGAAATGGGTATCAAGGTTAAGTACATGCACTCGGACATTAAGACCTTGGAGCGGACGGAGATTATCCGTGACCTACGTTTGGGTGTTTTTGATGTTTTGGTCGGAATCAACCTGCTCCGCGAAGGGATTGACGTTCCCGAGGTAAGCTTGGTTGCTATTCTAGATGCTGACAAGGAAGGATTCCTCCGTAACGAGCGTGGACTTATCCAGACCATTGGACGTGCCGCCCGTAACAGTGAAGGTCATGTCATCATGTATGCTGATACCATGACTCAGTCTATGCAACGTGCTATTGATGAAACTGCCCGCCGTCGGAAAATCCAGATGGCCTATAATGAAGAACACGGTATTGTGCCTCAGACAATCAAGAAAGAAATCCGTGACCTGATTGCTGTGACCAAGGCAGTTGCTAAGGAAGAGGACAAGGAAGTCGATATCAATAGCCTCAACAAACAAGAGCGCAAGGAACTCGTTAAAAAACTCGAAAAACAAATGCAAGAAGCTGTCGAAGTGCTTGACTTTGAACTGGCAGCACAAATCCGTGATATGATGTTGGAAGTGAAGGCGTTGGGGTAGGTTGTTAGTAGGAGATAAAATGGAAGAGTTAAATTATTTTACAGGTAAATTTAGTAAATCTGAATTAGAAGATCATTTTGATTCCTTGGATGAAGAAAAACTGAAATCCGAACTTGAAAATTTTATAAATCAATATTTAAAATTATCTGAAGAAGAACAATTGAAATATGTTGAACCTGTTCTTTATATTTTTAGAGATTTTGAAGAGAAGATTGATAAAATTATCCAAAAAAAGATTTTAGAGTCCATAAATAAAATACTATCAAATAATTCACAAGTATATAGTTGGAGTGTACGCTTTAGTTATTTAGATTCTCTTTATTATTATTTATTTGAAACTGAAAGATATGAAGAATATTCTAAACTGTTTGAAAATGATAGTTATTTCTTTAAAATCCTTGATTTAATATTAGAAGAAAATATAGAGGATGGAGAATACTCTATTTCGGACTTACTTTCGGTTTTTCTTCAACTATTTAGACAAAAAAGTTTACCAGAAGAAAGAAGAAACTACTTTAAGAGGGAATTAGAATCATTCATCAAGTTTTTATTCGAAAATAGTATTTTTGAAGATAGTATTTTTGAAGATAGTATTTTTTGGTATTTTAGATTAGATAAGCTTGTTTTAATTTTTCAATTTGAGCATTTAAAGATAATAAATAACTATTTCATGGAGAATCCTCAAGCTGAATATGTTGATGACTACCTAGATTTTGTGTCAAGATACTTTGATGTTGTAATTACAAATTCGATTGATGTTGTTCGAAAGATAGCAGAAGAAAATGATTCGGATATCATCCGAAATCAAGCTATTAAGATAATTGAGAAATATGATAACGATTATTTAAATGAGAAAAGTAACCCAGAATCTATCTCAGCATTTGATGCTAAACAACTTTTAGAACAAGCGGACAAGATTATATACTATATTCGTTCTAAATTGACTGTTGATGCAAATGAGTTGAAAGAAATAGGTTCCTTTGGACATTATACTAAGATTGATACTCTAACAAATTTTCTCATAAAAGCTGACTTGAAAAATGAAAATAATTCTGAAACTCAACCTCCATTTTTACGACTTACTAATCTAAAACAGTTAAACGACCCGATGGAAGGAAGAGTAATATATGATTATTTGGGTATAGATAATACGTTTTTCAAACAATATCAAACTTCCAATGTTTTTATATCTTCTCTAACCACGGTATCTGATAGTTTACCAATGTGGAAGGAATATGCAGATTCATCTCAGGGAGCATTTCTTGAATATGAACTGTCTTATCTTGAAGATATAGTTGCTCATAAATCGATAGAGTTTGTTAAAGTTCATTATTTAGATTTAATGTCAGAGAATAAAGATGAAACAGATGTTGGTAAATCTCTTGATGATTTAAAACAGCTATTTGAAAAATTGCAAGACCTGGAAGCTGAAAAAGAATTGATAAGTTTTGCTGAGAAATTGAAGAAGATTTCTTACCTTTTCAAAGTTAAAGACTATGAGTATGAAATGGAGTATCGTATTTTAATTAATTTAGATGATACAGCTATACAAAATATTATTAAAAGAGATGCTAATGATTCATCAAATGATAAGTACTTTAAGAAAGAAGAAATTGGGTTAGAAATTTTTGATAAAGTTAACTATAATGATTTTAGGAAGTATATCGTATTAAACCCAAAAGATAATGGCAGATATGATTTATTTGTATACATTAATCTGGCTCCTTTGAAATACTCAAAAGTTATTCTAGGGCCAAAGGTTACGGATGCAGATTATATTGCTCCTTATCTCAAACTTGCTAATCCTGATATAGAGATAGAAAGTTCGAAAATTCCTTATCGTTAAGTTGAGAATAACTTAAAGCAGAAGGTATTTTAGAGAATTTAGTGAGATTAAAATAGATATTGCAGACTAAATTGGAAAATTTTAAATCTTAAAATTTAACTTTGAACCTATACCACCTTTACGTTTTAGAATATATTTTAAATAGAGGGAAGTTATTATGAAATTGAAAGAGAAGAATTATAAGAAGTCATCAGGGTTAGATTTAGTACGTTTTTGGTTACAAGGGCATCGATTTGCCAAATTTATGCTTGATATTGTCTTTTATATCATCTTGTTCCTAGTTATAGAATTTACAACATCACAAAATAAAAGCATTCCAGCTGATTTTCGATACAGAGAACTCTTATTTCCCTTGCAATTAAATCTTTTTATCTTGGGAAACAGGCTCTATGCTCTCTTTTTGTCAGTGAAAACGGAAAAAGAAAGGACTCTTAAAAGATTTTGTGAACCCTTTATTTATATCAATGTCCTTAGCTTTATTTTTCAACTGATTGGCGTGAGAAAAAGAGGAAGAGTTGTTCTGTCACCTTTGTTTTCACTGGAGTCATCCTATATCTGGTTTCCTATTGTTGTCTACCTTCTAGTCTTGATGTTAACTCTGGCAATCTTCTTTCTCTCTAAAGGTTCAAAAAAAGGAGTAGATGAAAATGAAGATGAGTAGGCAAATGAAGTATAAGACAAAAGAAAAGTCTTCTTGGACTAAGAGGATTTTTCTTTGGATGGAAAGGCACAGAAGGATTGCTCAACTTTTGGATACGAGTGTATTATTTGGATCTATGTTTGTATCATTTCTTGCCGCCTCTTACATTAGTTATCTATTACCGAGCATGAACTATCTTTCCCCCTTAAGCTTCAATCTTATCCTTCTGATCTTATCAACCTATTTCCTTGTCTTTCGTTTTAGTAGTGATAAACTTCAGAAATGGCGTTACTTTTCATGGGGATTTATTGGGTTCAATGGTCTTCTTTTTCCCTTTCATCTCTTGGTAGGTCTGAATTGGCTAGGACGTCGTAAGTCAACGAATTTCCCTCCTATAATTTCTATGGATCCAGCCTATGTCTGGGTTCCTATTGTAAGTTATCTATTTTTCTTTTTCTTGGGGCTGGGAATTCTGCTTTTGATTATACGGATAGAAAAGAGAAGAAGGAGGCGTAAATGGAACGAAAGACTAAGAGACAAAAGAAGATCAAACAACAGAACAGACAAATGAGAAAAATCCAGAAAAAGTATTCTTTGGTAGCTCACGTCCAATTGTGGCAGGAAAGACATTCAAAGATTGCTTCTTTTATGGATGGTGGTATAATATTATTATCTATTTTTGGTATCATGTATGTATTGTTCGGGACGTCACTTATCCCGAAACCATATCAAGAAATGTCCTATGTCTTGCCAATTATTATGAATTTTGTCTTTTTGGTTCACACACTTTATCAAGGTATTTTTAGAGATGGTTTTAGCAATAAGGCTTCAGTACAAGGATTTTTAGAAACTTTTCTATTCATAAACGGACCTATTTTTCTCCTCCACTTACTTGTTGGGGTGAAAGGGAGAAATGTTAAAAAATTCCTTCCCTATTATTTATCGATTATCGCTACATCTGGCTTCCAATTACTACCTATCTAATCTTTTTCATCATTCCAGCGATATTGATGGTGATTTTGAAATATAAGGACAAAAAGAGGAAAAATCATGACAAAAGAAAATCTAACTAAGTTAATTTCGTTTAAGACACTTTATTTGGCTTTGCTAGCTTTTGTGATCCTTCATTTGATCTTGTTGGTTTTTGGTCTATCTTTTACGCCAGTTTTGTGGAATAGTTGGTTTTTCATTCTTTGTTTGACTTTCTTAATCCATCCATGGAGAATCTTTTATAAAACAAGAGATTTTCAATGGTATCACCTTATTTTTCAATTATTTAGTGGATTAGTGGCACTTTATCTTTGGTTTGCAGCATTCTTTGTTTTATCAGTCATCTCGGATCCAGCCGTCCCTATCAATATAGACTATCGCATAGAAGATAAGGGAATCATCATTGCTAGAGGTTTTTTGGCCCGTAGTACTTATGAACATCACGAGTTGATTAATCCCTTTATCATGAAGTCAGAAGTAAAATACAACGAAGATACATTTTAATAACTTAGAAAGCGAGTAAATCTATGTCCCGTGCCCAAGCAACTATTTTAACCAACATCTGTCTGATTGAAGACCTCGAAACCCAGCGAGTAGTCATGCAGTATCGTTCACCCGAAAACAATCGCTGGTCTGGCTATGCCTTTCCAGGAGGACATGTTGAGAATGGCGAGGCCTTTGCCGAGTCTGTCATTCGTGAGATTTATGAAGAAACAGGTCTAACCATTCAGAATCCACAACTAGTCGGCATTAAAAACTGGCCCTTAGATACAGGTGGGCGCTACATCGTCGTTTGCTATAAAGCGACAGAGTTTACTGGAAATCTCCAATCTTCAGAAGAAGGAGAAGTATCTTGGGTGCAAAAAGACCAGATTCCAAATTTGGAACTGGCCTATGATATGTTGCCTTTGATGGAAATGATGGAAGCACCTGACAAGTCTGAGTTCTTCTATCGCCACCGTACAGAGGACGGCTGGGAAAAAGAAATTTTCTAGTCTTTTACTAAATAACCTAACTGATCCAAGGCCTCCTCGATATAGTGGAGGTCTTGTTGTGTCTCGGCTTCAACAAGGTGGTAATGAATGCCATCTGTCAATTCAGAAAGGGGTCTAAAGTCTGAATTCTCTACTTGTTCGAGAAAATGCTGGACATCTCGTCGGCAAGTGAGTTTGAGTAGGGTTTCAATTTCTCCATAAACGGGATGATCGATTAAGATATTTTGAACGCGTCCGCCATTATCTACAATGGCTAGTAGTTCCTGACCGATTTCTTCCAGTTCATGTTTCACTTTAAAGAGTTTGTGCACGTAGGGGCTAGCATCATTTTCTTTGTAGATATAGCCACGATTGGTGGATAGGATAGGAGCTCCATCTGCTCGGAGAATAGCGATGTCCTGTACAATGACCTGGCGCGTAACATGGAAGTGTTCAGCCAAGGTTTGACCATTGAGAGCTTTTGGCGCCTCTTTTAACAGTTTGAGAAGAGCTTGTTTGCGATCCTTTGTCATAGTTTTTCCTTTTAGCGACGTTTTCGAAGCACTTTATAGACAGCTAGTGCTAATGTATAGTCTACCATACTATGGACAATTGTTCCAAAACCAACTAGGACAAAGAGAACATAAAACATATTTTCAACATTTGTCCCTGAAGTAGCATAAAAGATGATACAAGCTATTACTTCAGCGATAGCATGAACAACACCCAAAACAAAGTTAAAAATCCAAGATGTCTTTGGTTTATCCAAGGTTTCAGGGAATTTCTTTAAGTACAAAGCCCCCAAAGTACCAAAAACAATGTGAGAGAAGGCACGAAGTACAATAACAGGCGGATAGCCAGCCATCAGGAAACCAAGACTAGAAGCAATAATCACAAAAGCAGCCATCAAAGGCGAAAGAAACATGGCGATAAAGATGGGGATATGACTTCCCAGGGTGTAAGAAGCCGGTGGGATAACGATTTTAAAAGGCATAATGATTGGAATCAAAATCGCGATTGCAGTGAGTAGGGCAGTCATAGTCATAAACTGCGTTTTTTTCCGTATATTCATAAGAACCTCCATTTATCTGTATATACACAAGTATAGTACAATAAATCACTAATCAAGTCAAGAAGCATTATTGATTTTTCAGGAAAATTTGGTTAAAATGTGGTAAAGAATAATAGGAACTGAGGAGAAATTGTGATGATACTTTTTGTTTACCTAATCGTGGTAATCGTGATGATGTCAAAACAGAAAAGTGAAGGGAAAATAGTCTCAGGTTGGACTCGTTTCCTAGTTTATAGTTTATTGGTCCTTTCGCTACTCTCTCTATTAGTAAGTGGCCTGGCTGTTTCACTTTTTAGCCTTCCTTTATTAGGTTTTCTTTTGATGGCAGCAATACTCGAAATTGCTTATTTCGTCAGATTGGTGATTGCATTTGGTTTGGTTTTTCTATCACTAACCCTATACTTGGATAGTCAGAAAAGTCAGCAACCTACCCCTCTTTCGTATCAGCTCCTGCGCTTTGGCTTTCACATTCTATTGATGTTTCTCATGTTTTAAATGCTAAACTCCACCTTCAGGATGAAAGTGGAGTTGATTTTTTATTTCTTCAGGGTTTCAAGGCGTGGGACAATTGCTACTGTTAGAACGGCAGAAATGACAAGCTCGGCAATTGAGTTTGTAGAAATAACGGTTGCCAGAAGTTTTTGAATATTGCCGTCGAAGACATTTCCAAAAAGGAAGAAAATTCCCCCAAGGACAAAGACGGTGTTGGTAAGGGAACCGAGAGCACCAGCAAAGATGAGACCCGTTCTGTTTTTTAATATTTTATAAACCAAGTAAGGTGTCAAACCAATCAAAACGCGAGGGACAATAGCGATAATCGCAGAATAGATGTTTCCGTTCGGTACGAATGGTGAGAAGAGGTAGCTTGTTGGAAGGATGGTAATTGTGTTTACCGTTAAGCTCAATAGTCCCATAAGAAAACCAAGTGTAACTCCAACTCGAGGGCCATAGATGATACTAGCAATGATTACTGGAATATGAACAATGGTCGGTTTAATTGGGAATGGGAAAAGGTTAAATAGGAGAGAACTCAAAAAGTGGATAACGAGCATAACTGCAAAAAAGATAGCAATCGGTGCAATGTTAGAGCGTTTGTTCATTGAGGGTTTCCTTTATTCTTTCTAAAATAGTATTCAGGTCAGCTAGGGCGCCTTTGCCGTGATCGCCACAGGCTAGTAGAGATTCTTTTGGAGAGATAATCTGATAACCATAGGTCACTAATATTTTTAGATTAGCCTGAGTTGCCGGATGGTCATACATCTTTGTATTCATGGCTGGTGCGACTAACTTTTTGACGTGGTTTGGCAGGGCAAGCGCTGTGCTTGTCACCATGTTGTCAGCAAATCCGTGTGCTAGTTTGGCAATAGTATTAGCAGTAGCAGGAACAACAATAAAAAGGTCAGTCTTTTTGCCTAGTTCGATATGATTGACTTGATCAGGATAGGGTTCCTGCATGACATCAAGGTGAACTGGATTCTGTGAGAGTACCTGTAGTGTCAACGGTTGGATAAACTCTCTCGCTGCCTCAGTCATTAAGACAGTGACATGATGGCCTTGTTTTTTCAAGGAACTGACTAGGTCAGCTGCTTTATAGGAGGCAATGGAACCTGTCACTGCGATGAGAATATTTGCCATGGCTTTCCTTTCTATGAATCGTATGCTTGAATTTTTTCAAGGAGGAGGTTTGCTATTTCCTCTTTGGTTTGAACGGTTTGGAGTTCCTCTTTCTCAACAAAGATTGCTTGATGCTGGTTTGCCGAGATTTGAGTCAGGTCATTTGCAATGATCAAGTCTGCTTGGTTCTTAACAAGACTCTGTCTAGCAATTTCTATGAGATAATTTTCGGTAACATCAACCAGCAGTTTGAAGCCAATCAGATGAATAGCAGGATTCCATTCCTTGACTAGAGAGATGACTTTGGGTGTTTTTTTTAGGAATAAGACCTGAACCTCATCAGTTGAAGAAATCTTAGTTTGATGATTCTGCTTGCTTAAAAATTCTTCTAGATTGGAGCTAGCCTGTACCTCCTCAAGCCCCGTCATATAGACAGGAGTGTAGTCAGACACGGCCATTGAATGAATCAAGACTTGATAATTTTGAACACATTCTTGCATCTCAACTAGAAGGTCGTTGGTATTGTTAATTTCTCGAATGCTTAGGTTGGGATGAGCTTCTGGCTTCAGAGCTCGTTTTGTCGTTATCAAACAAACTTCATGCCCCGCAGCAAGCAAGGTTTCTGTGATGATTTTCCCCAAGCGTCCTGTAGAATGGTTAGTAATAGAGCGGACACTATCAATTGCTTCACTTGTGCCGCCTGACGTAACTAAAATTTTCATAGGACTATTGTACACAAAAATGATATGCAAGTCAAAGAAAGCATTTAAAAGAAAAATATATTATTATTGACATTTATAGTAATAAATAAGATAATGAATCTAAGTAAATTAATAGGGGTATTATTATGGATTTTTTTAAATTTGCAGACAACATTGCAAAGGAAGCTGGTAAAGTACTGAATGATGTCGGTTCTGCTACTAGCGAAGCTTTAAATGAAGCGAGTAAATTTACTGGAGAAGTTATTACTGAATCTGTAAAAACTATAGGTGAAGTATCAAGCCAAGTTGGTAATGTTGTCTCAGATGTCTCAGTGAAAGCTGTTGGAGTTGCCGGAGATGTAGCACATCAGATAACAAATGTGACTTCTGAAACATTTAACGAAGCTGGGAAAATAGCGAATAATACAAAAGAACAAATTGAATCGGTAGACCTTTTTAATTCTAAACTAAGACAAGAAGCTGTTGATGGATATAATGAAGCTATTAGTTGTTATAATGAGGAAGCGGATAGCTTGGCTAATAAATCAATAGAGCTTTATCAAGTTAGGGACAAAGCTATCAAAGTTGTAAAAATTGTTGAAGAAAGAATTAACAAACTAGCAAATAAACCAAAAGAGTTTGAAACAAAATTAGAAGCAATTGATGTTGAAATTCAGAATTTTGAAGATAAGCAAATTGCTATTTCACAGTCAATTAAGGAAGCTGAATTAGCAAGTGGTAGCACAGCGGCTACGGCTTCACTTAGCGCATTAGGAGTAACAGTTGCAACTTTAGGGCCTACTGCCGCTATGGGTGTTGCAACTACATTTGGTGTTGCATCAACAGGTACTGCAATTTCAAGTTTGACAGGTGCTGCAGCAAATAGCGCCGCTCTGGCTTGGTTAGGTGGTGGAAGTGTAGCAGCTGGTGGCGGTGGAGTGGCAGCCGGTAACGCATTTTTGGCATTGGCTGGTCCTGTCGGTTGGGGAATTGCAGGCGCTATGTTGACCGCTTCTGTTGGGGCGGGTGTAGTAGCTAATAGGAAAAATGAAGAAGTTGCAAAAGAGGCTATAGAGGAACAGAAAAAGGTAGAATTGTTGGCTAGACAACTTAAAGAAAAAGTAATAGAAGTTACGGAATTAATAGAACTAACTGAAAAACAAACAGAAGGAATTTATTTAGCCAATTTATCTTTAACTGGAATGGACTATAGCTTATTTACTGATGACGAAAAATATCAAGCAGGTGCTTTAGTGAATTCAACTCTATCATTGACTGCTATGGTAAATAAGGAAATTAGAATAAATGAGTAACCAGATTTTTAATCAAGCTTTTAACCAAGGTATTGGTGCATATGTCAATTGTTTAAATAACTTGAGAATTCAAGATTTACATAATGCTATGAAAATCATAGAGGATGAAGCACGCAGAGTCATCTTAAACAAGGACAATGCCTCAAAGATTTTAAACTATACGAGAGACAATATTGAAGACGTTATTTTAAAGAAGCGTGGAGGAGATTATGGTGGTCATGGCTTTATCGCTGAATTTGCAGAAGCAGGGATTGTAAATGCGAGGAGAGCCATTGAAGGGTTAAATCCTATTGTCGAAGTATTGAATGATAATGGACCAGCCGATTTATTAATTGGTAGAAATACCATTCAAATGAAGTTTTATGGTAATTTACGTGATGAACTAGCTCAATCGTTTCATTACAGTTCAAAAATGAAAATGATGTTTCCAAAAGATCACGTTCAAGTATTTGAAAAAATAATGGCTGGAGCAAAAGAAGTTGAATTGAATGGCAAGAGATTATCCATTAAACAAATTACGGATATACGCCAAATGATTAATGATATCACTGAAAGCAAGGGACTTACTTCATACAAATATTGGATGAAATCCTCTGCTCTAGATTACAAAGACGCTCAAAAAAATTCAATTCATTCTCTTATAGATTCTGAAGAGAAGAATATTCGTAAAACAGTCAGACTAAAACAACAAGAATTAAATAAAAAAAGATTAGTGACCCAAAAACATGCATTACCAAATTTAAAAGAAGCTAACAAGGTTGCAAGAAACGCAGCTTTTTTACAAGGTGGTTTAGCATTAATGTCGACTGTGTATGGAAAATACATAGAAGGAAAAAGTATCTTTGAATTCGAACAATCCGATTGGTTAGATTGTGGATTGAATTCATTAAAAGGAGTTGCAAGTGGAGCAATATCAGGATATTCAATTTACGGATTAACAAATATTTTGGGTATTAGTGCTCCAAATGCCAGTGCTTTAGTAATGGCTACTTATGGGATGATAGATGTTGTTTTGAGATTCAGATCTTCCGAAATAACTCAAGATGAACTTATGAATCTGTTGACATTAAATGTAATAGATGCTTCCTTTGCTACAATTGGTGCTTGTATTGGTCAGATCATGATTCCAATACCTGTTCTTGGTTCTGTAGTTGGTTCAATATCTACTTCAATAATTTGGGAGATAGGTAAGGGAATATTAAATGAAAGAGAACAAAGGATAATTCAAGATTACAGAGAAAATCTGAATAGTTACATAAAAACTTTAGATGAAAATTATCTTGTCATTTACAACGAAATTATAGAAAAGTATAAAAAATTGGGCGAAATACAAGCATATTCGTTTGATTTGTCAATAAATACTAAACTTAGGTTTGAGTACTCTATTGAGATGGCAGAAAGTTTAGAAATTGAAGATAATAAAATTCTCCATGATTTGTCTGAAATTGATAGTTATTTTCTTTCCTAGATTCCTAGATTATTTTCAAATTCTTTATAGTCTAAAACTATAAAGCCATATAAAATTTTTCAAAGGGCCCTAAAAATCTTGAAATTCAGGATATTTACGAACGTTTAGAGAGTTTTAGAATGTGAAAAATCTTGTTTTGTGTTATAATGAATTATCACATTAGAGGTTAGAGGAGTTTTGAATGAAAACAGATATTGAAATCGCGCAGAGTATTGAGTTAAAACCAATCGTTGATGTTGTTGAGAAACTGGGTATTTCTTACGATGATTTGGAATTGTATGGAAAGTACAAGGCTAAACTCAGCTTTGATAAAATTCGTGCAGTTGAGAGCAATCCAGTTGGGAAATTGATCTTGGTTACTGCCATCAACCCAACACCTGCTGGTGAGGGGAAATCAACCATTACCATTGGTCTTGCGGATGCCTTGAACAAGATTGGTAAGAAAACCATGATTGCTATTCGCGAACCGTCTCTTGGCCCAGTAATGGGGATCAAGGGTGGTGCAGCCGGTGGTGGTTATGCCCAAGTGTTGCCAATGGAAGACATCAACCTTCACTTTACCGGGGATATGCATGCCATTACAACTGCTAACAACGCTCTTTCTGCCTTGATTGACAACCACTTACACCAAGGAAATGAGCTGGGAATCGACCAACGTCGTATTCTTTGGAAACGTGTTGTGGACTTGAATGACCGCGCTCTTCGTCATGTGACCGTTGGACTTGGCGGTCCTCTAAATGGTATTCCTCGTGAGGATGGTTTTGACATTACCGTAGCTTCCGAAATCATGGCTATTCTTTGCTTGGCGACGGATATTGAAGATTTGAAACGTCGTTTGGCGAATATCGTTATCGGATATCGCTATGACCGTACACCAGTTTCTGTTGGTGATTTGCAGGTTGAGGGTGCTTTAGCATTGATTTTGAAAGATGCTATCAAACCGAACTTGGTTCAGACAATTTACGGTACACCTGCTTTTGTTCACGGTGGTCCATTTGCCAATATCGCTCATGGATGTAACTCTGTCTTGGCAACAACAACAGCCCTTCACTTGGCTGATTTTACAGTCACTGAAGCTGGTTTTGGTGCGGACCTTGGTGCTGAGAAATTCCTTGATATCAAGACGCCAAACTTGCCAACATCTCCAGATGCAGTTGTCATCGTCGCAACCCTTCGTGCCCTTAAGATGAATGGTGGCGTGGCTAAAGACGCTCTCACAGAGGAAAATGTGGAGGCAGTTCGTGCAGGTTTTGCTAACTTGAAACGCCACGTTGAAAATATCCGTAAATTTGGAGTACCAGCAGTTGTTGCGATTAACGAATTTGTTTCTGATACTGAAGCTGAAATCGCAGCCTTGAAAGAACTCTGTGCTTCTATTGATGTGCCAGTTGAACTAGCAAGTGTCTGGGCTGATGGCGCAGAAGGAGGAGTGGCGCTTGCTGAAACGGTTGTTCAGACTATTGCTGAAAATCCATCCAACTATACTCGCCTATATGACAACGACCTTTCTGTCCAAGAAAAGATTGAAAAGATTGTCACTGAAATCTACCGTGGTAGCAAAGTGAACTTTGAGAAGAAAGCTCAAACACAAATCACTCAAATCGTTCAAAACGGATGGGACAAATTGCCAATCTGTATGGCTAAAACTCAGTACAGTTTCTCAGACAATCCAAATGCACTTGGAGCACCAGAAAACTTTGAAATTACCATTCGTGAATTGGTACCAAAATTAGGGGCAGGCTTTATTGTTGCCCTAACTGGTGATGTCATGACCATGCCAGGCCTTCCAAAACGACCAGCCGCTCTTAATATGGATGTTGAATGCGACGGAACTGTTCTAGGATTGTTCTAATAGTTTAATTGAATTAAAATGAGTTTGGAAATAATATCCAAGCTCATTTTCTTGTCTAGATATGGGAGTTGTCTTCAGCTGATGAGAGAGTTGTCTTCTACAAGCAATCAGTCTAGGTAAAGATATTTTCCTCGATTTCTGATATAATAGAAACATTGACTTCAAGAGTAAGGAAGAGAAAATGAACGCATTATTGAATGGAATGAATGACCGTCAAGCTGAGGCGGTGCAAACGACAGAAGGACCCTTGTTAATCATGGCGGGGGCTGGTTCTGGGAAGACTCGTGTTTTAACTCACAGAATCGCCTACTTGATTGATGAAAAGATGGTCAATCCTTGGAATATCTTGGCCATTACCTTTACCAATAAGGCGGCGCGTGAGATGAAGGAGCGTGCCTATGGCCTCAATCCAGCTACTCAGGACTGTCTGATTGCGACCTTTCACTCCATGTGTGTTCGTATTCTACGTCGTGATGCGGATCATATTGGCTATAATCGAAATTTCACTATTGTAGATCCAGGTGAGCAACGAACTCTCATGAAACGCATTCTCAAGCAGTTGAACTTGGATCCTAAAAAATGGAATGAACGGAGCATTTTAGGGACTATTTCCAATGCTAAGAATGACTTGATTGATGATGTGGCTTATGCTACCCAGGCTGGTGATATGTATACGCAAATCGTTGCTCAGTGTTATACGGCCTATCAAAAGGAGCTTCGTCAGTCTGAGTCCGTTGACTTTGATGATTTGATTATGCTGACCCTGCGTCTCTTTGATCAAAATCCTGACGTCTTGACCTACTATCAGCAGAAGTTCCAGTACATTCACGTTGATGAGTACCAAGATACCAACCATGCCCAGTACCAACTGGTCAAACTCTTGGCTTCACGCTTTAAAAATATCTGCGTAGTCGGTGATGCTGACCAGTCTATTTACGGTTGGCGTGGGGCTGATATGCAGAATATTTTGGATTTTGAGAAAGATTACCCTAACGCCAAGGTCGTTTTGTTAGAGGAGAATTATCGTTCAACCAAAACTATTCTTCAAGCTGCAAACGACGTCATCAAAAACAATAAAAATCGCCGTCCCAAGAATCTCTGGACCCAGAATGCGGATGGAGAGCAGATTATTTACTATCGCGCAAATGACGAACAAGATGAGGCTGTTTTTGTAGCCAAAACCATCGATGAACTTGGTCGCAGTCAAAACTTCCTTCATAAGGATTTTGCAGTTCTTTATCGGACTAATGCACAATCCCGTACCATTGAGGAAGCCTTGCTCAAGTCCAATATTCCTTATACTATGGTTGGAGGAACCAAGTTCTACAGCCGTAAGGAAATCCGTGATATTATCGCTTATCTTAACCTCATTGCCAATTTGAGTGATAATATCAGTTTTGAGCGCATTATCAACGAGCCTAAACGCGGAATTGGCCCAGGAACCGTTGAGAAAATTCGCGGCTTTGCTAATATGCAAGACATGTCTATGCTGGATGCTTCAGCCAATATCATGTTATCAGGAATCAAGGGGAAGGCAGCACAGTCAATTTGGGACTTTGCCAATATGATTTTGGATTTGCGAGAAAAACTGGATCAATTAACTATCACCGAGCTGGTTGAGGCTGTTCTAGAAAAAACAGGTTATATCGATATTCTCAATGCCCAAGCGACCTTAGAAAGCAAGGCTCGGGTTGAAAATATCGAGGAATTTCTATCTGTTACCAAGAATTTTGACGACAATCCTGATAGTCAAGAAGAGGAAACAGGTTTGGACAAACTCAGTCGTTTCTTGAATGACCTTGCCCTGATTGCGGATACGGACTCTGGTAGTCAGGAAACATCGGAAGTGACCTTGATGACCTTGCACGCAGCTAAGGGACTTGAGTTCCCAGTTGTCTTTATCATTGGGATGGAGGAAAATGTCTTTCCACTTAGCCGTGCAGCTGAGGATCCTGATGAACTGGAAGAAGAACGCCGTTTGGCCTATGTCGGTATTACACGCGCAGAAAAGATCCTTTATCTGACCAATGCTAACTCTCGCTTGCTTTTTGGGCGTACCAACTACAATCGTCCAACTCGTTTTATCAATGAAATTAGTTCGGACTTGATTGAATATCAAGGCTTGGCTCGTCCGGCGAATACTAGCTTTAAGGCATCTTATAGCAGTGGTGGAGTGGCCTTTGGTCAAGGTATGAGCCTAGCTCAGGCCCTTCAAGAACGGAAACGGAATGCTGCACCAAGCTCTATCCAGTCAAGTGGTCTTCCGTTTGGACAGTTAGCAGCCGGAAATAAAAAAGATTCAAGCGATACCAACTGGTCTATTGGGGATATTGCTCTCCACAAGAAGTGGGGAGAGGGAACTGTTCTGGAAGTCTCTGGTAGCGGTGATACTCAGGAGTTGAAAATCAATTTCCCAGAAGTGGGGCTGAAAAAACTCTTAGCCAGTGTAGCTCCAATTGAGAAAAAAATCTAATTTTCCATCCTTCTCACGAATAATAAAGTGAGGAGGATTTTTATGTACAGCATTTCATTCCAAGAAGATTCACTTTTGCCTAGAGAAAGACTGGTTAAAGAAGGAGTAGAGGCACTGAGCAATCAAGAATTGCTAGCAATTCTACTCAGAACCGGAACGCGTACGGCCAATGTTTTTGAAATTTCCCAGAAAGTCTTAAACAGTTTGACTAGTCTAACTGATTTGAAAAAAATGACCCTGCAGGAATTGCAGAGTCTGTCTGGTATTGGACGGATTAAGGCCATTGAACTACAAGCAGTGATTGAACTGGGACATCGCATTCACAAACATGAAACCCTTGAGATGGAAAGTATTCTCAGTAGTCAAAAGCTAGCCAAGAAAATGCAACAGGAACTTGGCGACAAAAAACAAGAGCACCTAGTGGCGCTCTATCTCAATACTCAAAATCAAATCATTCATCAGCAAACTATTTTTATCGGATCTGCGACACGCAGCATTGCTGAACCGAGGGAAATTCTTCACTATGCCCTCAAGCATATGGCTACCTCAGTGATTCTCGTTCACAATCATCCATCTGGTGCAGTATCTCCTAGTCGAAATGATGATCATGTCACTAAACTAGTCAAGGAAGCCTGCGAACTGATGGGAATTGTGTTTCTGGATCATCTAATTGTCTCTCACTCGGATTACTTTAGTTACCGTGAAAAGACGGATCTGATTTAAGATTACACATGATCTTACTCAATCACTTTTAAAACATAGGAATCTACTTCTGCCATATTGATAACAGGAAGAGGTTTTATCGTGGGTACAAGTAAATTTTCTTGAACGATAAAGTTGATAATCGCATTGAAATCTTCGATTTTATAATATCTTTTTTTATGAATGAGAATATCTCTGTAAAAGTAAAGACTTGAATGAAATTTACTTTTTAGTTTAGCATCTCCCTTTTTACAAAATCGTTTTGCCTTTTTAGACATTTCTTTCAGCTGTTTTTCTTTTTCTTTTTGAGATAGTTTATCGAAATTCTCTTTATTCTTAGAAAAAGATTGGTAACTTTCCGCTGTTAAAAGTCTATAGAGATTAGAAAGATGAAAGCAAACCCTTATTTCTTTTTCATTGTTTGATAAGAAAAGATTAGCTTCCTTTTCCTTATAAGATATGAAAACATTAGCTTCTATATCTCTCAAAATCTCATGAGTAGAAGGTATTTTAATTTCATTCATGATTAATAACCTATTTATAAGTCCTAGAGTTCGTTAACAACATAGTCAAATAGCGTTTTATCTTTGGGACGATTTTCAAAGAGAAATTCTGGATGCCATTGGACACCAAGATAAGGAAAGCCGTCCGTAGTTGTCACAGCCTCAATGATTCCATCTTTAGGATCATGTGCTACAACCTTAAGATTTGAGGCTAGATCTTTAATGCTCTGGTGGTGGAAGGAGTTGATGTGAGAGATTTCTCCATAGATTTCTCGGAGAATCGTATTAGGTTCCGTTACGAGGCGTTGGGTAGTATATTCGGCTGAACAGTCCTGCCAATGATCCTCGATATCTTGGTGAAGCGTGCCTCCCATGGCGACATTGAAAAGTTGAGTACCCCTACAAACAGAGAAAATTGGTTTCTTTTGCTTAATCGCTTCTTTGATAAGTGCTAGTTCAAAAATATCTCTTTGAAGATGGTAGTCATCACTATCAATAGCCTTTGGTTCACCATAGTATTTTGGATCAACATTTTGCCCACCCGTTAGGATGAGCTTATCAATGATACTGATGTAATAGGCAGCCATTTCTTGATCACCAATTGGTAGGATGATTGGAATTCCGCCAGCGTCCTTGACTCCTTCAACAAAGCCTTTTGCTGCATAGCTCATCATGATGTCATCATCTGGATGAGCTTTTTCATTTCCTGTAATCCCAATAACTGGTTTTTTCATAAATGCTTTCGCTTTCTAATCCTCTTTACGCATAAAATAGAGGAGGGTTTGGAGTTCACTTGTCAAATCGACATACTGAACAACCACATCTTTTGGGAGGTGAAGGTGAACAGGGGAAAAGCTGAGAATACCTTTTATACCAGCATCGACCAAAAGATTGGCAACTTCTTGTGATTTAACACTTGGAACTGTTAGGATAGCAGTTTTGACATCTGCTTCTTTGATTTTTTCTTTAATCTGTGAGATACCATAGATTGGAATTCCATCAGGTGTTTGGCTTCCAACTTCTGGATGGTCATCTAGGTCAAAGGCCATGATAATTTTCATCTTGTTACGCTCGTGGAAGCGGTAGTGGAGAAGGGCATGGCCCATATTTCCAATCCCAACCAACATAACATTTGTAATTGAGTTATCATTTAGGAGATCAGCAAAAAAATTCATCAATTTTTTGACATCGTAACCAAAACCACGACGACCTAGTTCACCAAAATAGGAAAAATCCCGACGAACGGTCGCAGAATCGATTCCGATAGCCTCTGCAATTTGCTTGGAGTTGGCACGTTCGATTTTTTCTGCATGAAATCTCTTGAAAATTCGATAGTAAAGTGAGAGTCTTTTTGCTGTTGCTTTTGGAATAGCAGACTGTTTATCTTTCACAAAATCACAACCTTTCTATTCTTCTATTTTATAGAAACATTGTGAAAAAATCAACAAAAACAAGAAAAAACTAAGAAATTTCTTAGTTTTTATCTGAAAAATGAGCTTGTGATAGAAAACGGTAGAGATCGCCAACCAATCCTTGATAAATCACCTTATCATTCAGCGTTAAGGAGCTGATTAGGAGAGTATCAGGTAGGGTCACACAGCCTGATAGAGATAACATGAGCTCTTCGTAATCCTTATATTCAAGTGTACGTTCTACGTGATAGTTATCTTGATAGGTAAGTCGATACATAGTCAATTATCTTTCTTCTTTAGTGAAGATACCGCGTTCTACTAAACTGTCCATGAGGAAGTAGAATTTTTCCTGATGAATGTGGTGGTTTTCTGATTTAAAGATATTAACCAAACGAAGACCTGACTTGTCAGTAATGTTGAGTTTAGCACCTGTAAGGTCTTTGTTGATGATGATTTTTAGGTTGAAACCTTCACCACTGTTGGGTACTTTCTCAAGCAGACGAGTCAGTTCAAAGTTTCCAACTTTTGTTTCAAAGAAAGTATTATCTTTCAGTGTGAACTTTTTGACAGTTGGGCTAAGTGTGTAGTCGTAGCGGCAGTTTTGTAGTTTAATGGTTTTTTCGAATGCCATTAGATTAATCTCCAATAATATTTTTTAAGGTTTGTGCGAGTTGTTTCAGTTCTTCTTCGGTATTAAGAGGAGAGAGACTGATACGGACAGATTCTGTTAAACGATGCGAATCAGACCCATAAAATGCTTCAAGAACATGACTGGTTTGCACAATACCAGCAGTACAAGCTGAACCGGTAGAAATTGAAATTCCTTCCAGGTCTAACCGAAGCAAGAGCAAATCATTTTTTTGACCAGGAAAGCCAATGTTGACAACATAAGGAAGTTGGTGGTTGCTTTCATTGAGATAGTAGTCGAGACCTGCAATTTCTTCTAAAAAAGTAGCTTTGAGTGCGCTTAGTTTTTGGTAATGCTCAACTTGGTCATTTAAATCCTCTTTGAGAGCAGCGACCATGCCTACAATGGCAGCGAGATTTTCTGTTCCAGCCCGTTTCTTTTGTTCTTGGTCTCCACCGTGAAGGTAGGAATCAAAGTCTCCAGTCGATGCGTAAAGAAATCCGACTCCTTTTGGTCCATGGAATTTGTGGGCAGAAGCGCTGAGGAAATCAATTCCCAATTCCTCGGGATGGATAGGAATTTTTCCGATAGCTTGAACAGCATCTATATGATAAGCAGCAGGATGGTCTTTTAAAATATGTCCAATCTCAGCGATAGGTAAGAGACTTCCAGTTTCATTGTTAGCGTACATGGTGGAAACGAGAATGGTATCGTCACGTAAGGCTTCTTGAATTTGCTGAGCAGTTATCTCTTGATTTACTGGTTGGATGATGGTCACTTCAAAGCCAAAATGTTGCACCAGGTAATCGACAGTCTCAAGTATAGAATGGTGTTCGATAGCTGTTGTGATGATATGTTTTCCACGATTTTGATGACGTAGGCAATAGCCGATAATGGCTGTATTGTTACTTTCTGTACCGCCAGATGTGAAAAAGATATGTTGAGGTTTGGTTCCTAGTAAGTGGGCTAAGTCCTGACGAGCCTCTCGTAAGAGTTTACCAGCCTGCCGACCATGACCATGAATACTAGAAGGATTACCATGAGTTTCTTGCATGACCTTGGTCATTTCTGCAATAGCTACTGCAGACATAGGAGTCGTTGCAGCATTGTCCAAATAAATCAAAGAATCACCTTATTTCTTTTTGTTGTAAGCAAAGAGTGGGCTGACTGGTTTTCTTTCATGGATGCGGACGATAGCATCTCCGATTAATTCGCTAGCAGTAATGTAACATACATTTTCTGGAGTTCTTTCTTTGGTCGCTACGGAGTCTGTCACAAGGATTTCCTTGATGTTTGTAGCATCAAGAAGATCTGCTGCCCCTTCAACAAATAAACCGTGACTAGATACTGCATAAATCTCAGTTGCGCCTTCACGTTCAACGATTTTGGCTGCTTCAGAGAAAGTACGACCAGTATTTAGGATATCGTCAATCAAGATAGCCTTCTTGCCTTCAACATCCCCAATGATATAGCCTTCGTTACGATCAGAATCGTCTTGGGCGTAGTCAATGATAGCGATAGGAGCATCAAGGTATTCAGCCAAACTACGTGCACGTTTAACACCAGAGTTCTTTGGACTGACAACAACAACATCAGAGCCAAGAAGTCCTTTATCACAGTAGTGCTTAGCAAATAGAGGAACAGTATAAAGATTATCTACAGGAATATCAAAGAAACCTTGGACCTGAACAGCGTGGAGGTCCAGCGTTAGAACACGGCTTACACCAGCTTTGACAAGCATATTGGCAACTAGTTTTGCAGTGAGGGGTTCGCGAGAAGAAGCGATACGATCCTGACGCGCATAACCAAAGTAAGGGAGGACAACGTTGATACTATGAGCACTTGCACGTACACAAGCGTCAACCATGATCAACAACTCCATCAAGTGGTTGCTAACAGGGTAGCTGGTTGACTGGATGATGTAGACGTCGTAACCACGGACACTTTCTTCAATGTTGACCTGGATTTCGCCGTCAGAAAATTGTCGAGAGGATAATTTCCCGAGAGGTACACCAACTGTATCCGCAATCTTTTGAGCGATTTCATGGTTAGAGTTTAGGGTGAAAAGTTTCATGTTGTTTCTATCTGACATTATAGACCGTCCTCTGTAAACTTTGTGAATCTTCTTTGAGAAAGTTTTGTTTTTCAAAGCCAGATTCTTTTATTTTTATCTTTTCTATTTTACCAAAAAAAGGAGATTATTTCAGCTTTTTTTCATGCTTTTAATAAAACGAATTAATTTTGAAGGAGCTTTCTGATAGGTTATCTGATTTTCATCTAAAAATCTCTGAAAATCTTCTTTCCCTTTTTCATGGTCGGTGACTTCAAGTTCGAGTTCATAGTCCGTCTGGTCAAAGTATTGACTTTCATCTAAGGCCATTAAGCCAATCTCAGTTTTCATTTCATAACGAAGGGTGGAAAGGCAACCTAGAACAAGCCAGTCATGGCTTTCGATGCCAATCTTAGAGAGCTTCTCTAGAACGAGACCCTGAGGTAGTTTTGGTTTTTCTAGGTACGATTCAGCTTCTGGAAGAGTTAGTTTCTGGTTGTATTCCATATTTCCTACAGTTTGAGGCACTTTTAAGGTCAATTCCGCCCAATCTGCAAAAGTGCGAATGCGCATGGCAACCTTCTTTTCACGCAATTGGAAATCTGGTGTGTCAATGTAGTAGTTCTTCTGAAGAACGGGTTGGATATGGGAAAACTGTTTTTTTAGATGATCATATTCCTCTTTTTTCAGAAGTGTTTTCAATTCTATTTCTAAATGTTTCATTTTTTCAACCTTTTCTATATCTTTGAAAGCGATTTATGGTATAATGGACAATGTATTTATTGTATACGAATGTACTGAAAAAATCAAAGATTTTCGACAGAGCAATCAAACATTACAAGGGAGAAAGTATGACCATAGAATGGGAAGAATTTTTAGATCCTTACATTCAGGCTGTTGGTGAATTGAAGATTAAACTTCGGGGAATTCGCAAACAGTATCGTAAGCAAAACAAGCATTCTCCGATTGAGTTTGTAACGGGTCGGGTAAAACCGATTGAAAGTATTAAAGAAAAAATGGCTCGTCGAGGAATTACTTATGCAACTTTAGAAAATGACTTGCAAGATATTGCTGGTTTACGTGTCATGGTCCAGTTTGTTGATGACGTCAAAGAGGTAGTTGAGATTCTACGTAAACGCCAAGATATGAGAATCGTTCAGGAACGAGATTATATCACTCATCGTAAGGCTTCGGGCTATCGTTCTTATCACGTGGTTGTCGAGTACACGGTTGATACGATCAACGGAGCTAAGACGATTTTGGCAGAAATTCAAATACGGACTTTAGCCATGAATTTCTGGGCTACGATTGAACACTCGCTCAATTATAAGTATCAGGGTGATTTTCCAGAAGAAATCAGGAAAAGACTGGAAATCACAGCGAAAATAGCCTATCAACTGGATGAAGAAATGGGTAAGATTCGTGACGATATCCAGGAAGCGCAGGCTCTCTTTGATCCATTGAGCAGAAAATTAAACGATGGTGTAGGAAATAGTGACGATACAGATGAAGAATACAGGTAAACGAGTTGACCTCATAGCAAATAGAAAACCTCAGAGTCAGAAGGTCTTGCATGAACTGAGGGAAAAACTCAAGAAACAACATTTTATACTGAACGATACCAATCCCGATATCGTCATTTCCATTGGTGGTGACGGGATGCTTTTGTCTGCCTTTCACAAGTATGAGAATCAGTTAGACAAGGTTCGATTTGTAGGTGTTCATACAGGGCATTTGGGATTTTACACAGATTATCGTGATTTTGAGCTGGATCAATTGGTGACCAATCTTTTACTAGATACTGGTGCCAAAGTTTCTTATCCGGTCTTGAATGTTAAGGTAACGCTTGAAAATGGAGAGGTGAAAATCTTCCGTGCTTTAAATGAAGCCAGCATCCGTCGATCAGACCGCACCATGGTTGCGGATATCATCATTAACCATGTTCCGTTCGAGCGATTTCGTGGAGATGGAGTGACTGTTTCAACGCCGACGGGAAGTACCGCCTACAACAAATCCTTGGGTGGAGCTGTCTTACATCCTACCATTGAAGCCTTGCAGTTGACGGAAATAGCAAGCCTTAATAATAGAGTCTATCGCACTTTGGGATCATCGATCATTATTCCCAAAAAAGATAAGATTGAACTTTTGCCGACACGCAATGATTACCATACGATATCAGTCGATAACAGCGTCTATTCCTTCCGTAATATCGAACGGATAGAGTATCAAATCGACCATCACAAGATTCACTTCGTAGCGACTCCAAGCCACACTAGTTTCTGGAATCGTGTTAAAGATGCCTTCATCGGCGAGGTGGATGAATGAGGTTCGAATTTACCGCAGATGAGCACGTCAAAGTCAAAAATTTCCTCAAGAAACATGAGGTTTCCAAGGGACTTTTGGCTAAGATTAAGTTTCGAGGCGGGGCTATACGGGTCAATGGCCAAGCTCAAAATGCGACCTATCTCTTAGATATTGGAGATAGAGTAACTATTGACATTCCTGCAGAGGAAGGGTTTGAGAGCCTTGAAGCTATTGATCGACCACTCGATATTTTATATGAGGATGACCATTTTCTGGTTTTGAATAAGCCTTATGGAGTAGCTTCCATCCCCAGTGTCAATCATTCCAATACCATTGCCAATTTTATCAAGGGCTACTATGTCAAGCAAAACTATGAAAATCAGCAAGTTCACATCGTGACTAGGCTTGATAGAGATACTTCTGGTTTGATGCTCTTTGCCAAGCACGGCTACGCTCATGCACGTTTAGACAAGCAACTGCAACGAAAGTCTATCGAAAAACGTTACTTTGCTTTGGTTAAAGGAGCTGGTGTCTTGGAGCCTGAAGGGGAGATTATCGCCCCGATTGCGCGTGATGTGGACTCCATTATCACGAGACGGGTTGCCAAAGGTGGGAAATACGCCCATACATCTTATAAAGTTATAGCGTCTTATGGAAATATTCACCTAGTCGATATTCGTCTGCATACTGGACGAACTCATCAGATACGAGTGCATTTTTCTCATATCGGTTTTCCTTTGTTGGGAGACGATCTCTATGGAGGCAGCCTAGACGACGGTATTCAGCGCCAGGCCTTGCATTGCCATTATTTATCTTTTTATCATCCTTTTCTAGAGCAAGATTTGCAACTAGAAAGCCCCTTACCGGATGATTTCAGCAATCTTATTACTCAGTTATCAACTAATACTCTTTAAAATCTATTTGGAGTATAATTTATTTTCTTAAAGGAGAAAACTCATGGAAGTTTTTGAAAGTCTCAAAGCCAACCTGGTTGGCAAAAATGCTCGTATCGTTCTCCCTGAAGGGGAAGAGCCACGTATTCTTCAAGCGACAAAACGCTTGGTAAAAGAAACAGAAGTGATTCCTGTTTTGCTTGGAAACCCTGAAAAAATTAAAATTTATCTCGAAATCGAGGGGATCATGGATGGTTATGAAGTGATTGATCCCCAACACTATCCTCAATTCGAAGAAATGGTTGCTGCCTTAGTAGAGCGTCGTAAGGGCAAAATGACTGAAGAAGAAGCGCGCAAAGTTTTGGTTGAAGATGTCAACTACTTTGGTGTGATGCTAGTCTACTTGGGCTTGGTTGACGGTATGGTATCTGGTGCGATTCACTCAACTGCCTCAACAGTTCGCCCAGCCCTTCAAATTATCAAAACTCGTCCAAATGTAACTCGTACTTCAGGTGCCTTCCTCATGGTACGTGGTACGGAACGTTACCTATTTGGTGACTGTGCCATTAACATCAATCCAGATGCAGAAGCCTTGGCTGAAATTGCCATCAACTCAGCAATTACAGCTAAGATGTTTGGTATTGAACCTAAAATTGCTATGCTAAGCTATTCTACTAAAGGTTCAGGATTTGGTGAAAGTGTTGATAAGGTAGTGGAAGCTACAAAAATTGCTCACGACTTGCGCCCTGACCTTGAGATTGATGGTGAATTGCAATTTGACGCTGCCTTTGTTCCTGAAACTGCAGCTCTTAAAGCTCCAGGAAGTAATGTAGCTGGTCAAGCAAATGTCTTTGTCTTCCCAGGTATCGAAGCAGGAAATATTGGGTACAAGATGGCAGAACGTCTCGGTGGTTTTGCGGCTGTCGGACCTGTTTTGCAAGGATTGAACAAACCAGTTAACGACCTTTCTCGTGGATGTAATGCAGATGATGTGTACAAGTTGACCCTTATCACAGCAGCTCAAGCAGTTCATCAATAAGATTTAGTCCTCTTTCCCATGGGAAGAGGCTTTTTAGTACTGAGAAAAGGACAGTTAGAAGCTTCTATGTTATACTAGACATATGTTAGATTTGAAAGAATACGATATCGTCATGTGGCCAGAGGAGAAGATCATTTCTTTTCGTGAGAAACTCCTTAATTGGTATGATGAAAACAAGCGAGAACTACCTTGGCGGAGAAGTAAAAATCCTTATCACATCTGGGTATCTGAAATCATGCTGCAGCAGACCAGGGTGGATACAGTTATTCCATATTACGAACGATTCTTGGACTGGTTTCCAACAGTTGAAAGTCTGGCCAATGCTCCTGAAGAGCGTTTGTTGAAGGCTTGGGAGGGATTAGGCTATTATTCTCGAGTGCGCAATATGCAGGCTGCAGCTCAGCAGATTATGACTGACTTTGGGGGGCAATTTCCAAATACCTATGAAGGAATATCTTGCCTGAAAGGGATTGGCCCTTACACTGCGGGAGCTATTTCCAGTATCGCTTTTAATTTGCCTGAGCCAGCGGTTGATGGCAATGTCATGCGGGTTTTGGCACGCTTGTTTGAGGTTAATCATGATATCGGAGTTCCCAGCAATCGCAAAATTTTTCAGGCAATGATGGAAATCTTGATTGACCCGAAACGACCAGGTGACTTTAACCAAGCTCTGATGGATTTAGGTTCTGACATAGAGGCTCCAGTTAATCCTCGACCAGAAGAAAGCCCTGTTAAGGACTTTAGCGCAGCCTATCAGAATGGCACCATGGGTCTTTATCCGATTAAAGAACCCAAGAAAAAGCCTCTGCCAATTTATCTCAAGGCCTTAGTTGTACGCAATGACCGTGGGCAATATTTACTAGAGAAAAACGAAAGCGAGAAACTACTAGCCGGTTTTTGGCACTTCCCATTGATTGAAGTTGATGATTTCTCAAGTGATGACGATCAGCTAGATCACTTTTCGCAAGTCAAAGAGGAAAGCAGAGCATTTGGACCAAGCCCTCAAGAAAACTTTGAGCAAGATTATGATTTAGAAGTGAATTGGTCCCATCAAGTATTTGACCAGGTCAAGCATGTATTTAGTCATCGGAAATGGCACATTAAAATCCTAGCTGGTCAGGTGACAGAAACAAAACAGTTTTCGGACAGAGAAATTCGTTGGGTTTCTCCTCAGGAGTTTTCTGACTATCCACTTGCGAAACCTCAACAAAAAATTTGGCAGGCTTATAAAACAACTTTTGAAGATAAAGGCCTACAGTAGCCATTTGTGCCTTCTTTGCATTTTTTTGTTATAATAGATAGAGAAAAGGTGATAAAATGAAAAAAATATTAATTGTAGATGATGAGAAACCAATCTCAGATATTATTAAGTTTAATATGGCCAAGGAAGGTTATGAAGTTGTTACAGCCTTCAATGGTCGTGAGGCAATCGAGCTATTTGAAGCAGAGCAACCAGATATTATTATTCTCGACTTGATGCTACCTGAAATTGATGGTTTAGAAGTTGCTAAAGCTATTCGTAAGACTAGTAGCGTGCCGATTATCATGCTCTCAGCTAAGGATAGCGAGTTTGACAAGGTTATTGGTTTAGAGTTAGGTGCAGATGATTATGTTACAAAACCTTTCTCAAACCGTGAGTTGCAGGCTCGTGTCAAGGCTCTGCTTCGTCGTACAGACTTGGTTTCTGTGGATAGCCAAGAGTCTGACGAGAAGAAGACGCAACCTTTACAAATTGGTGATTTGGAAATCGTTCCAGATGCTTACGTGGCTAAGAAATATGGTGAGGAGTTAGATTTAACCCACCGTGAGTTTGAACTCTTGTATCACTTGGCTTCTCATATTGGACAAGTGATTACACGTGAACACTTGCTTGAGACTGTATGGGGTTATGACTATTTTGGTGATGTTCGTACGGTGGACGTGACCATTAGACGCTTGCGTGAAAAAATCGAAGATACACCAAGTCGCCCAGAGTACATTCTCACACGTCGTGGTGTTGGATACTATATGAGAAATAATGATTGAAGATATTAGACAAACTATTCTGAACAGCGATTTTATCTTTATCTTGATTTTACTTGGTTTTATCTTGGTGGTGACCTTGCTGTTACTGGAAAATCGTCGGGATAATATCCGTCTAAAGGAGATAAATCAAAAGGTTAAGGACTTGATTGCAGGTGATTATTCTCAAGTTTTGGACTTGCAAGGAAGTACAGAAATCACCAATATCACCAATAATCTGAACGATTTATCAGAAGTTATTCGTTTGACCCAAGAAAATCTGGAACAAGAGAGTAAACGATTGAACAGTATTCTTTCTTACATGACAGATGGCGTTCTTGCGACCAATCGCCGTGGCCAGATTACCATGATCAACGATATGGCCAAGAAACAGCTCGGTGTGCAGAAAGAAGATGTTCTGAATAAAAGCATCCTCGAATTGCTTAAGATAGAAGATGAGTATGAGCTGCGTGACCTGATTACACAGATTCCTGAGTTGACGATTGACTCCCAGGATGTAAATGGGGAATACCTAAGCCTTCGTGTACGTTTTGCTCTGGTTCGTCGTGAGTCAGGTTTCATCTCTGGTTTGGTTGCCGTTTTACATGATACAACTGAGCAGGAGAAGGAAGAGCGTGAGCGAAGACTCTTTGTTTCGAACGTGAGTCACGAGTTGCGAACTCCTTTGACCAGTGTTAAATCTTATCTTGAAGCCTTGGACGAGGGAGCTCTTTATGATCCTGTTGCTCCTGATTTTATCAAGGTTTCACTCGATGAAACCAACCGTATGATGCGGATGGTGACAGATCTCTTACATCTCTCTCGTATTGATAATGCGACAAGTCAGCTAGATGTGGAATTGATTAATTTTACTGCATTCATCACCTTTATTCTCAACCGATTTGATAAGATGAGAAGTCAGGATGACGAGAAAAAATATGAGCTTGTCAGAGATTACCCTATTAATTCAGTTTGGATCGAGATTGATACCGATAAGATGACTCAGGTGATTGATAATATTCTTAACAATGCCATCAAGTACTCACCAGATGGTGGCAAAATTACTGTCAGCATGAAGACCACAGATGACCAGATGATTTTATCCATCAAAGACCAAGGTCTAGGTATTCCAAAGCAAGATTTGCCGAAGATTTTTGACCGATTCTACCGTGTGGATCGTGCAAGAAGTCGGGCTCAAGGTGGAACTGGTCTAGGTCTGGCTATCGCAAAAGAAATCATCAAACAACACAATGGCTTTATTTGGGCAAAAAGTGAATACGGTAAGGGATCGACCTTTACCATTGTGCTCCCTTATGATAAGGATGCCGTAAAAGAAGAAATATGGGAGGACGAAATAGAAGACTAGAATGAGTGAAATAGGCTTTAAATACAGTATTTTAGCATCAGGTTCCAGTGGAAATTCCTTTTATCTGGAAACCCCAAAAAAGAAAATCCTAGTGGATGCAGGCTTGTCTGGTAAGAAGATTACCAGCTTGCTAGCTGAAATCAATCGCAAACCTGAAGATCTGGATGCGATTTTGATTACGCATGAGCATTCAGACCATATCCATGGGGTCGGTGTCTTGGCTCGTAAATATGGCATGGATCTTTACGCCAATGAAAAGACTTGGCAGGCTATGGAGAATAGTAAGTACCTCGGCAAGGTGGACTCTTCGCAGAAGCATATCTTTGAAATGGGCAAAACCAAAACCTTTGGTGATATCGACATTGAGAGTTTTGGTGTGAGCCATGATGCGGCAGCACCACAGTTTTACCGATTTATGAAAGACGACAAGAGCTTCGTTATGCTGACCGATACAGGTTATGTTAGTGACCGTATGGCAGGAATTGTTGAGAATGCTGACGGTTACCTCATCGAATCCAACCACGACGTGGAAATCTTACGAGCTGGATCTTATGCTTGGCGACTCAAGCAGCGTATCCTATCTGATCTCGGTCACCTTTCTAACGAAGACGGAGCTGAGGCCATGATTCGTGCTATGGGAAATCGAACCAAGAAAATCTACCTTGGCCACTTGTCCAAAGAGAACAATATCAAGGAGCTGGCTCATATGACCATGGTCAATCAGCTAGCCCAAGCTGATCTGGGAGTCGGAGTTGACTTTAAGGTTTACGACACTTCACCAGATACCGCAACACCATTGACAGATATATAAAAAGAAGGCGAGTGCCTTCTTTTATTCTGTGTTTTATCAGGAATTTAGTGTGGTATAATGATTAAAAAAACTAAAGGAGTAGCAGTGTGAAGAGAAAATGGCTATTAAAGGATTACTATGACACAACGATTATCATACTTGCATTGATATCAGTTGTCCTTGTCTTGCTTGGATTTGCTGAGATGATTGATTTGGATAATCCACCCTACAGTATTATTGATTTACTAATTTGGTTTGTTTTTGTGATAGATTATGGTTGGCGGTTCTTTTCAAGTAAAGAAAAATGGAGATTTATACTTGAAAATATCTTCGACTTGCTAGCTATCCTTCCTTTGAATGCTATTTTTACAGTATTTCGATTAGGGCGTATCTTCCGCTTAGCAAGGCTGACAAAATTACTGAAACTAACTCGTCTTTTAAGAGTCGTTGGATTGACTGGCAAGTTGGAAAAGAAGGTTGGAAAACTCTTACGAACAAATGGCTTACTTTATATTTTATATCTCAATTCCTTTATTGTACTGGTAGGTAGTTCAATTTTATCTGTTGTTGAAGAAAAATCATTCTCAGATAGTCTTTGGTGGGCGCTTGTGACTGTAACGACTGTTGGTTATGGAGATATTGTTCCTGCGTCGATTTTTGGGAAGTGGTTAGCTGTTTTACTAATGCTTGTTGGTATTGGCACAATAGGGATGTTAACGAGTGCTTTGACAAACTTTTTTGTAAAGGATAATCCGGATGATCAGATAAAATTTGATAAACTCCAAGACGAATTAATAACTCAAAGAATATTACTAGAGAAACAATCTGAGAAGATAGAAGAACTGCATAGAATGATACAAGACTTGCTTGAAAAAAAGTAATTTAGACCATACAAAAACCACTCGACGAGTGGTTTTTTTACAATCCAGCAAATTCCTTGATTTCTTGTGCTGACATGGAAGAGTCGCAACGGACATTGATTTGGCCATCTGCAATGTGAACAAATCCTGGTACGGTTGGAATTCCATAGCGTGAACGGAATTCTTGTAACTTATTGAGTTGGCTTGGTTCTTCACTGTTGATGAAGTAGATGTGGGCTTTGGTTTCATCTACGACACCTGCCAATGTGCCTGCAAATTTACGGCAGTAAGGGCAAGTTTTACGGCCAATAAAGAAGGTTGCTGTTTCTTTATTATCGAGTGTTTCTTGTGCACGCGCAACTGTAGTGACTTCAAGGTCTTTGATGTTTTCTAAAAATTGTTCCATGAGATTACCTCGCTTTCATTGATAAGTCTAGTATGCCATAAAGTTTCTAAAAATGCTTAGATTTGATACGAAAAAAAGATGAGATTGGTTGGTCTCATCTTTTATAATTTCTTATTTAACAAAAGCATTGATTTCTGCTTCGATGTTGGCAATCATAGCTTGTGAATCTTCATTACTTTCACCCACAACGGCAATGTAGAATTTGATTTTTGGTTCAGTACCAGAAGGGCGAACAGCAATCCATGAACCGTCAGCAAGTGTATATTTCAATACATCACTTGGAGGAGTTGTCAAGTTTGTAACAGTACCATCAGCAGCAGTAGCAGTTTGAGCCTTGAAGTCTTCTACGACAGTGATAGCTGTTGCGTTCCATTCTTTTGGAGCATTGTTACGGAACTTAGCCATGATTTCCTTGATTTGTTCTGCACCATCAACACCAGAAAGGGTCACAGAGATGGTCTTTTCAGCGTAGTATCCGTATTCTTTGTAGATTTCTTCGATACCGTCTGCAAGTGTCAAACCACGTGAACGGTAGTAGGCAGCAAGTTCAGCAACGACAAGAACAGCTTGGATAGCGTCTTTATCACGCACGAACGGTTTGATCAAGTAACCGAAGCTTTCTTCAAATCCCATCATGTAGGTGTGGTTGTGCTTTTCTTCGAATTCTTGAATCTTTTCAGCGATAAATTTGAAACCAGTCAAGACGTTGAACATAGTTGCGCCGTAGCTCTCAGCAATCTTCGTTACCAAGTCAGTTGATACGATTGATTTGCAGAGGGCTGCATTTTCAGGAAGAGTTCCAGCGTTTTTGTGGGCTTCCAAGATGTATTTAGCCATGATAGCACCGATTTGGTTACCTGAGAGGTTGAGGTAGCTGCCATCTTTTTGAAGAACTTCAACACCAACACGGTCAGCGTCAGGGTCAGTCGCGACAAGAACGTCTGCACCAACTTGACGACCAAGTTCTTCAGCAAGGGCAAAGGCTGCCTGGCTTTCTGGGTTTGGAGACTTAACAGTTGAGAAGTCAGGGTCAGCTGTTGCTTGCGCTTCAACGACTTGAACTGAGTCAAATCCTGCTTGGGCAAGAGCACGACGAGCCAACATTTCACCCGTACCATGAAGTGGTGTGTAGACAATCTTCATGTCTTTACCGAATTCTTCAATCAATGTTGGGTTGATGTTTACGTCCTTAACTTCTTTAAGATATTCAACATCGACAGCTTCGCCAATGACTTCAATCAAACCAGAAGCTTTTTCTGCTTCGACATCAGCAACTTCCACAGCGAATGGATTTTCGATTGCACGAATGTAAGTTGTCAAAGCATCTGCATCATGTGGAGGCATTTGTCCACCGTCTTCTCCATAAACCTTGTAACCGTTAAATGGAGCAGGGTTATGGCTAGCAGTAATCATGATACCTGCAAAACAGTTGAGGTGACGAACAGCGAATGAGAGTTCTGGAGTTGGACGGAGGCTTTCAAATACGTAAGATTTGATACCGTGTTTAGCAAGAACTGCCGCAGATTCAAAGGCAAACTCAGGTGAGAAGTGACGGCTATCGTAGGCAATTGCCACACCACGTTCTTTTTCATTTCCACCTTTTGATTCAATCAAACGAGCCAAACCTTCGGTAGCTTGACGAACAACGTAGATGTTGATGCGGTTTGTACCAGCACCGATCAAACCACGCATACCAGCAGTACCAAATTCAAGATTGGTATAAAAGGCATCTTCCTTAGTTTTTTCGTCCATATTTTCCAAATCTTGGCGAAGGTAGTCTGGAAGGTCAGCAAAATCGACCCATTTTTGATAATTTTCTTGGTAAGTCATAGAGTGTCTCCTTTGTTTATTTGCTTTAATCGCTTTCATTATATCACGATTTGACATTTTAGTAAAACGTTAGCATAACTTAAAATGTAGGAAATTAATTTTTGCACTTTAGCGGGAAAATGGTGGGGACTGTGCTTACTTATACTAAGTTAGGGATGAAAATTAATTATTAGATACTTTATAACATGAAAGTTTATAATTCATTTTGTAGGTTTGTTGAAGAAAAAAATCAAAAATATTGTTATATTCTATTCTTTTTATAAAGAATCCTTTAATGTCTCAAACGAACATATAGAAAAATTTAATGTAAAACTCTATAAATTTAAGATATTTTGAAAATATCTGGTTTCTGTTTTGATTTTTATTCTGCGTATGGTAAAATATAGTAAATCATTAAAGGAGAATCCATTATGAAAAAAATTCTTAAGCATTCTGCTTTGCTTTTGTCAGCTTTAGCACTTGTTGCCTGTGGAGCTCAAAAAAAAGCAAGCGACAATGGTACTGCCTCGAACTCAAACTTTGAAGTTTCTGTGAAAGATGGTATGTTTGTATTGCCTAAAGATGAAGATTCATCTTCAAGCTACCTTGCACTTCAAGTCGAAATCAAGAACAATCGTGATAAACAGTTTAGTTTTACTAGCCAAGATATTACGCTTTATAATGAAAAAGATGAAAAATTACAACCAATTCAAATCTACGAAAGCGACAGTAAAACGAAATTTATGTCATATGGTGACAGTCTTTCTAAAGGAAAGAGTGTTGCTGGTTATGTAGTGTATGAAGTCGACAAGAATGCTAAGTATGAACTCCACTTCGCACCTAGCTTTTATGATGACATCAAAGAGAATTCTAAAAAGAATAACGATGTAGCCATCAAGGTGGATCCAAGTCAGTATGAAGACAATATTGATGAAGCAAAAGATGTAATGAAAAAATATGTCGATGCTGTTTACCTTAATGGGGAAAGCTCTGGTGGTGGAACGAACCTAAGTGCTACTGACAATAAGTCGCAAGTTGTAGCACTTGCTGATGATAAAAAATCTTCTGATAATAGTGCTGAATTCACAAACGATGCGAAAGCTGATAAAGAAGAGTTTATCAAGAAATTTACAGAGTCATTCGGAAAAGGTTTCTATAACTACAAACCTTCTGATTCAGAACTTAGAACATTCGCAGATGCTTACATCAAAGCAAATGCTAAGAGAGCAAAAGTTGATTACAAGGTGAAGACATACTTGCCAGATTATGCTGTTGTTTATGTTCGACCAGAGACAATCGACTTGGATAATTTGAATGTTTATGAATTGAGCCGTAAATTCTACGAAGAAAACAAAGGTAAATATAGCAACTACTCAGAAGCTATGAAAGCTGGTGAGAAGTACATTTTAGAAAATGCACCAAGTCAATTTGATTCAACTCCACTAGACACTAGTGATAACATGAAGAAAGAGGGTTATGAAATTAAAATGACCAAGAAAGATGGAAAATGGACCATCGATACCTCTTCTAAAAACTATGACTTAAAAGATATGGCTCGCACATTCCGTGGAGGCATTGGATACTAAGATGAAAGGTTCGGGTATACCACTCGAACTTTTTTCATTGCAATTGTGTAAAAGAGAAAAAGATAGTAAAATAGAGATATGATTATTTTACAAGCTAATAAAATTGAACGCTCTTTTGCTGGTGAGGTTCTCTTTGAACATATCAATCTGCAAGTAGATGAACGAGACCGAATTGCTCTTGTTGGGAAAAATGGTGCAGGTAAGTCTACTCTTTTAAAGATTTTGGTTGGAGAAGAGGAGCCAACTAGTGGAGAAATCAATAAGAAAAAAGATATTTCTCTGTCTTACCTAGCCCAAGATAGTCGTTTTGAGTCTGAAAATACCATTTATAATGAAATGCTTCACGTCTTTGATGACTTGCGTCGGGCAGAGACACAACTGCGTCAAATGGAATTAGAGATGGGTGAAAAGTCTGGTGAAGATCTAGATAAACTGATGGCGGATTATGATCGTTTATCAGAGAATTTCCGTCAGGCTGGTGGCTTTACCTACGAAGCTGATATCCGCGCTATCTTGAATGGTTTCAAGTTTGACGAGTCTATGTGGCAGATGAAAATTGCTGAGCTTTCAGGTGGTCAAAATACTCGTCTTGCACTGGCTAAAATGCTCCTTGAAAAGCCAAAACTCTTGGTCTTGGACGAGCCTACCAACCACTTGGATATTGAAACCATTGCCTGGTTAGAGAATTACTTGGTAAACTATAGCGGTGCCCTCATTATTGTCAGTCACGACCGTTACTTTTTGGACAAGGTTGCGACGGTTACACTGGATTTGACCAAGCATTCCTTGGATCGTTATGTAGGCAATTACTCTCGTTTTGTTGAGTTAAAGGAGCAAAAGCTAGCTACTGAGGCAAAAAACTATGAAAAGCAGCAGAAGGAAATCGCTGCTCTGGAAGACTTTGTCAATCGCAATCTAGTCCGAGCTTCAACGACCAAGCGTGCCCAATCTCGCCGCAAGCAACTGGAAAAAATGGAGCGTTTGGACAAGCCTGAAGTTGGCAAGAAATCAGCCAATATGACTTTCCAGTCTGAAAAAACATCAGGAAACGTCGTTTTGACAGTTGAAAATGCTGCTATTGGCTATGATGGGGAAATATTGTCAGAACCTATCAATCTTGACCTTCGTAAAATGAATGCTGTTGCCATCGTTGGACCAAACGGCATTGGGAAGTCAACCTTTATCAAGTCTATTGTGGATCAGATTCCCTTTATCAAAGGAGAGAAGCGTTTTGGAGCAAATGTCGAGGTTGGTTATTATGATCAGACTCAAAGCAAGCTAACACCAAGCAATAGTGTCCTAGATGAACTTTGGAATGACTTTAAATTAACATCAGAGGTTGAAATCCGCAATCGTCTAGGTGCATTCCTTTTCTCAGGAGATGATGTTAAAAAGTCAGTCGGAATGTTGTCAGGTGGTGAACGCGCTCGTTTGTTGCTTGCTAAACTGTCTATGGAAAACAACAATTTCTTGATTCTTGACGAGCCGACCAACCACTTGGATATTGATAGCAAGGAAGTGTTGGAAAATGCCCTGATTGACTTTGATGGAACCCTTCTTTTCGTCAGCCACGACCGGTACTTTATTAACCGTGTAGCTACTCATATTTTGGAACTGTCTGAGAATGGTTCGACCCTCTACCTTGGAGATTATGACTACTATGTTGAGAAGAAAGCAGAAGTAGAAGCGATTCAGACAGAAGAAGCTTCAACTAGCAATCAAGCAAAAGAACCGAGCCCAGTCAATGACTACCAGGCTCAGAAAGAAAGTCAGAAAGAAGCCCGTAAGCTCATGCGACAAATCGAGAGTTTAGAGGCTGAAATCGAAGAGTTAGAAACTCAAAGCCAAGCCATTTCTGAAAAAATGCTGGAAACCAACGATGCTGAAAAGCTCATGGAATTGCAGACTGAACTGGACAAAATTAGCCATCGTCAGGAAGAGGCTTTGCTTGAGTGGGAAGAATTATCAGAGCAGGTGTAAGAAATGGAACATCTTGGAAAGGTATTTCGTGAATTTCGAACAAGTGGGAAGTACTCCTTAAAAGAGGCGGCAGGTGAATCATGTTCGACCTCTCAATTATCTCGCTTTGAGCTTGGGGAGTCTGATCTAGCAGTTTCCCGTTTCTTTGAGATTTTGGATAATATTCACGTGACTATTGAAAATTTCATGGACAAGGCTAGGGATTTTCAAAATCATGAACATGTTGCCTTGATGGCACAGATTATTCCGCTTTACTACTCAAATGATATTGCAGGGTTTCAAAAGCTTCAAAAGGAACAGCTTGAGAAAGCAAAGAGTTCGACCAATCCCCTCTATTTTGAGCTGAATTGGATTCTGCTACAAGGCCTGATTTGTCAAAGAGATACTAGTTACAGTATGGAACAGAGTGATCTGGATAAGGTGGCGGATTATCTTTTCCAAACAGAAGAATGGACCATGTATGAGTTGATTCTTTTCGGGAATCTCTATACTTTCTACAGTGTGGACTATGTGGCTCGGATTGGCAGAGAAGTCATGGAGCGAGAAGACTACTACAAAGAAATTGGTCGGCATCGAAAACTCGTTTTAATTCTAGCTCTTAACTGTTACCAGCATTGTTTGGAGAACCGTTCCTTTGCGGATGCGGACTATTTTGAGGGCTATGTGGAGAAGTTAATTGGAAATGGTATCAAGCTTTATGAGCGCAATCTCTTCCATTATCTCAAAGGTTTCGCCCTCTACCAGAGAGACTTGAAAGCAGAAGGTTGTAGTCAGATGCAGGAAGCCATGCATATTTTTGCTGTGCTTGGACTTCCAGAGCAAGTGGCTTACTATCAGGAACATTATGAAAAATTTGTAAATCCTTAAATTTCCCAAATAAGGGAAAAATAAAGAGACTCCTTTCAGTTTTGATACAATAGTTTCAAAATTTGAGAGGAGCTTTTTATATGAATCGACATGCAATCCAGTTGATTAGTCGTGGTGCGATTAATAAGATAGGAAATATGCTCTATGATTATGGAAACAGTGTTTGGTTGGCATCAATGGGAACGATAGGACAGACTGTTCTTGGGATTTATCAAATTTCCGAGTTAGTTACATCGATTCTGGTCAATCCCTTTGGCGGAGTGATTTCAAACCGCTTTTCGCGTCGCAAAATTTTGATGACGACAGACCTGGTTTGTGGTATTCTCTGTTTAGCTATTTCTTTCATCAGAAATGATAGCTTGATGATTGCTGCCTTGATTTTTGCCAATATTGTTCAGGCGGTTGCCTTTGCATTTTCTCGTACAGCCAACAAAGCCATTATAACTGAAGTTGTAAAAAAAGAAGAGATTGTGACCTATAATGCTCGCTTAGAGCTCGTTTTGCAGGTTGTAGGCGTTAGCTCCCCTGTACTTTCTTTCATCGTTTTACAATTTGCCAGTCTCCATATGACGCTTGTTTTAGATGCCATTAGCTTTTTCATCGCATTTACCTTAGTAGCTTTTCTCCCCCAAAAAGAGACTCAGTTACAAGAGAAAAAGACTTTCAGCTGGAAAAATATTTTTGCTGATATGAAGGAAGGACTTGGCTATATCTGGCACCAGAAAGAGATCTTTTTCCTCTTGTTAGTAGCTTCCAGTGTTAATTTCTTTTTTGCAGCTTTTGAATTTCTCCTCCCTTTTTCAAATCGACTATACGGGGTAGAAGGAGCTTATGCAACTATTTTAACTATGGGCGCTATTGGTTCGATTATCGGAGCTCTTCTAGCTAGCAAAATAAAGGCAGGTGTTTATAATCTTTTGATTCTATTGGCCTTGACTGGAGTTGGGGTTTTTATGATGGGGTTACCATTGCCAACTTTTCTTTCCTTTTCTGGAAATTTAGTTTGTGAACTGTTTATGACGATATTTAATATTCACTTTTTTACTCAGGTGCAAACAAAGGTTGAGGGGGAATACTTGGGAAGAGTACTAAGCACCATTTTTACCTTAGCCATCCTATTTATGCCGATTGCAAAAGGCTTTATGACGGTGCTACCAAGTGTCCATCTCTCTTCTTTTCTGATAATTGGAAGCGGTGTCATCGTCTTGTCTTGTTTATCCCTCGTTTATGTGCGAAGTCATTTTAAAAAAGAGTTATAATTTCTTTTTTTAAGAAAATATTACACTACAAACCATTTTTCAGTCCTTCTCTATTGTGAGGAGGGCTTGCTTTATGGTAAAATGGGAATATGAATGAAAGAATGAATGAGTTAGTTGCCTTACTTAATCGTTATGCGACCGAGTACTATACGAGTGACAATCCCTCGGTTTCAGATAGCGAGTATGATCGCCTCTACCGAGAGTTGGTCGAATTGGAAGCTGCCTATCCAGATCAAGTTTTAGCGGACAGTCCGACCCATCGTGTTGGTGGTAAGGTTTTAGACGGTTTTGAAAAATACAGTCATCAGTATCCTCTTTATAGTTTGCAGGATGCTTTTTCACGTGAAGAGTTAGAAGCTTTTGATGCGCGTGTTCGAAAGGAATTGCCCCAACCGACCTATATTTGCGAGCTGAAAATCGATGGTTTGTCCATCTCGCTAACTTATGAAAAGGGAATTTTGGTAGTCGGTGCGACACGTGGGGATGGTTCTGTTGGTGAAAATATCACAGAGAACCTCAAGCGTGTCAAGGATA
Organism: Streptococcus sp. SO2; assembly: GCF_030440025.1. Next base: position 84,274 of record NZ_JAQFJH010000001.1, on the reverse strand, counting down.
TTCCTTTGACCTTGCCAGAAGAACTTGATATCACTGTTCGTGGAGAGTGTTACATGCCACGCGCTTCGTTTGATCAAGTCAACCAAGCCCGCCAAGAAAATGGGGACCCTGAATTTGCCAATCCTCGTAACGCGGCAGCAGGCACTTTGCGTCAGTTGGATACAGCAGTAGTGGCCAAGCGTAATCTTGCGACTTTCCTCTACCAAGAAGCCAGCCCTTCTACTCGTGATAGTCAAGAAAAAGTCTTGGAGCATCTTGAACAGCTTGGTTTTGTAGTTAATCCTAAACGAATATTGGCTGAAAGTATAGATGAGGTATGGGATTTTATCCAAGAAGTAGGACAAGAACGGGAGAAACTGCCTTACGATATCGATGGGGTGGTCATCAAGGTTAACGACCTAGCAGGTCAAGAAGAGCTTGGCTTTACCGTTAAAGCGCCTAAGTGGGCAATCGCCTATAAATTTCCCGCTGAAGAAAAAGAAGCCCAGCTCCTTTCAGTTGACTGGACAGTAGGTCGTACGGGTGTTGTGACTCCGACTGCCAATCTAACACCTGTTCAGCTTGCTGGGACAACTGTTAGCCGTGCAACCTTGCATAATGTAGATTATATCGCTGAAAAGGATATCCGAAAAGATGATACGGTAATCGTTTATAAGGCTGGAGATATCATCCCTGCTGTTCTGCGTGTGGTAGAGTCCAAGCGTGTTTCTGAAGAAAAACTAGATATTCCGACTAATTGTCCAAGTTGTGATAGCCAGTTGCTTCACTTTGAAGATGAAGTGGCTCTTCGTTGTATCAATCCACGCTGTCCTGCTCAAATCATGGAAGGCTTGATTCACTTTGCTTCTCGAGACGCCATGAATATTACGGGTCTTGGTCCATCTATCGTCGAAAAGCTTTTTGCTGCTAATCTGGTTAAGGATGTGGCAGATATTTACCGTTTGAAAGAAAACGATTTCCTTCTTTTAGAAGGCGTCAAGGAAAAGTCTGCTTCTAAACTATATCAGGCCATTCAAGCATCCAAGGAAAACTCTGCTGAAAAGCTCTTGTTTGGTCTGGGAATTCGCCATGTCGGAAGCAAGGCTAGTCAGCTCTTGCTCCAACATTTCCACTCTATTGAAAATCTAGCCCAAGCTGATCCTGAGGAAGTAGCAAGTATTGAAAGTTTGGGTAGTGTGATTGCTCAAAGTCTTCAAACTTATTTTGCTACAGAAGGATCAAAGATTCTCTTAGACGAGTTGAAAGAATCTGGAGTCAATCTGGACTACAAAGGACAGACAGTAGTGGCAGATGCGGCCTTGTCAGGTTTGACAATTGTATTAACTGGTAAATTGGAACGTCTCACACGTTCTGAAGCCAAAAATAAACTCGAAAGTCTAGGTGCCAAAGTCACAGGCAGTGTATCTAAGAAAACGAATCTTGTCGTAGCAGGAGCAGATGCAGGAAGCAAGCTCCAAAAAGCACAAGAACTTGGTATCGAAGTTCGAGATGAGGCCTGGCTAGAAAGTTTGTAAAGAATAGTTGAAAAATAGATGTCAGATAGTCTGGAACTATCTCTCCTGATGTGTTTTTATATCTATTAAAGCTATTCTCTATTGTGCTGAAATTCCCGTTAAATTCTTCAGCATGACTTAAAAATTGAAATTAGGAATTAGGAAAAGAAATGTATAGATACCCAGTAGTCATCCATTTTCACCGAAAGAATGGGGATTATGATGCTTGTTCATTCAGTAGAAAACAGGCAGATGTTAAAGAAAATTTGTATTATGAAAATGACTATTTTGGAGCTAAATTCTCCTTTACAGTTATAAGTGCAGAAAGGCTCGATACTCTGAGCTTTTCTGTCGAAATCGATGGAAAGACAAAGGACTATCTCCTACGGTTTAACCATTATCCACTGTTGACTGAGGTTTGGATTTTGGATGGTGATGAGACGGTTTATTATTCTGAAAATCCAGCCATTGCAAGTCCTTACTATAAAGATCGAAACCCGTTTGCTTTTGATAAAGCCTTTCACAGTGAAAGTTTTGATCACCATTGGGGATACCAAGGAGAGTTGGGTTATAGTATCTCTGACTACCAGACAAGCTTTAAACTCTGGGCTCCAACAGCTACAGCAGTTCAAGTGGTCGTTTATGAAAATACAAGTAACGACGCGCCGATTTGGAAAACCTTTAATCTTGAGCGTGGGAATAGCTATTCATACAGTCATAAGTACAATACCATTGGTGTTTGGAGTGTAGACCTGGATGAAAATCTTGCAGGTAAAGCTTACCAGTATCAGATTGAGTTTCCACACCACCAGACTTTGACACGAGATCCTTACACTATCGCTACAAGTCCTGACGGGAAACGTTCCGTCATTCTCTCTCAGCAAGATAGACAGGTAGAAGGATTCGAAGTTAAACATGGGACAGACGCTCCTTGGCGTTTGGAAAATCCATGTAAAGCAGTTATCTGTGAAATGCATATTCGTGATTTTACAAAATCACCGACATCTGGAGTGGCAGAGCATCTCCGTGGAACCTTCCTTGGGGCTGCCCAGACTGGAACGGTTAACCAGTATGGTCAAGCAACAGCCTTTGATTATATCAAAGAACTCGGCTGTAATTATGTTCAACTCCAACCAATCTTTGATCGCCATAAGGAATATGACGAGGACGGGAATGTAACCTATAACTGGGGTTATGACCCTCAAAACTACAATGCTCCTGAACCAAGTTTCTCTAGCAATTTAGATGATCCTGGACAGGTTATTCGAGACCTTAAAACCATGATTCAAGCATATCATGATGCGGGAATCGGTGTCATTATGGATGTCGTTTACAACCATACCTTTTCAACGGTCGATGCACCTTTCCAAACAACTGTTCCTGATTATTACTATCGTATGAATCCAGATGGAACCTTCCAAAACGGCACAGGTGTTGGAAATGAAACCGCAAGCGAACACGAAATGTACCGCAAGTATATGATTGACTCACTCCTTTATTGGGTAAAAGAATACAATATTGACGGTTTCCGTTTCGACTTGATGGGAATTCACGATATCAAAACCATGCAGGCAATTCGTTGGGCACTGGATGAAGTTGATCCACGTATTATCACCTATGGAGAAGGTTGGGATATGGGGACCGGTCTTGCACCTTATGACAAGGCCAAGAAGGACAATGCCTACCAGATGCCAAATATTGGATTCTTCAATGATGATCAGCGTGATGCCATCAAAGGAGGAGAAGTTTACGGCTCAATCAAGGCAGGATTTGTTAGCGGTGCAGCTACAGAACCGATTGTAGCCAAAGCTATTCTTGGTAGCCGAGAGTTGGGTTCATATCTTAGTCCAAACCAAGTTCTTAACTACGTGGAAGCCCATGATAATTACAACTTGCATGATTTGTTAGCAACCCTTCACCCAGATCACAGTTCAGATAAGATTATGCGTCAGGTCGAGACAGCAACAGCGATGAGCATTCTTATGCAAGGGATGTCCTTTATAGAGCTGGGGCAAGAATTTGGTCGCACCAAACTCCTTGCTACAGGAGAAAATGGTGAGCTGACTCCGGCAGATAGAGAACGGGCCATGAATAGTTACAATGCTCCAGATAGTGTCAACCAGGTCAACTGGGATTTAATCAATGAGAGACAAGAGAGCATTGACTTTATTCGCCAGATTATTCGCCTAAAAACACAAAGGCGGGCTTTCTCTTATCCTACATACGAAGAAGTTTATCGTCATGTCTTCGTCCATACAGCTGCTGAAAATAGTGGGTGGATTGTTTACGAAATTCACGGTGGATCAGAGAACTTATTGGTGGTATTCAATGCCAAGGGAACTTCCTTCTACTTTGAAAATGCAGGAAATCTAGAAATGCTTGTGACAAATAGTCGTTCTCAAGAGTCTAATGTGATTGATGATATCAGCGTTGCAGTCTTGAAGGTACTTTCATAGTAAATGCTACAAAAAGGTTTAGTTAAAACTAGACCTTTTTTGATTTTTATTGAAAAACCAATATCTAATAGGAATAAATTTCAAATAATTTGAAGAATCAAGTTTGTGAAAAAAATATCAATATTTTCCAAAAAGGGGTTGTAATTTTCTGAAAATTTGATAAAATAAGTTTTAATCATTTTCAGGAGGAAGAGAATTTGACAAATTATCAGAATTTAGTGAATGGAAAATGGAAATCATCGGAAAATGAAATTGCCATCTATTCTCCCATCAATCAAGAAAAACTGGGGACAGTACCCGCTATGAGTCAGGCTGAAGTAGATGAGGCTATGGAAGCAGCGCGTACAGCTCTCCCAGCATGGCGTGATTTAGCACCAGTTGAGCGTGCAGCTTATTTGCATAAGACAGCAGACATTTTGGAACGTGATAAAGAAAAAATTGGTACGATTCTTGCCAAAGAGGTTGCAAAAGGGATTAAAGCAGCCATTGGAGAAGTAGTACGTACAGCAGAATTGATTCGTTTTGCTGCTGAGGAAGGTCTCCGTATCACTGGACAAGCAATGGAAGGTGGCGGTTTTGAAGCTGCAAGTAAAAATAAACTAGCTGTTGTCCGTCGTGAGCCAGTTGGGGTCGTCCTAGCTATTGCACCATTTAACTATCCAGTCAACCTTTCTGGATCTAAGATTGCTCCAGCTTTGATTGCAGGAAATGTCGTTATGTTTAAACCACCAACACAAGGATCTATTTCTGGTCTTTTGTTGGCTAAAGCATTTGACGAAGCAGGAATCCCAGCAGGTGTCTTTAACACCATCACTGGACGTGGTTCTGAAATCGGAGACTACATCATCGAACACAAGGAAGTGAACTTCATTAACTTTACAGGTTCAACACCGATTGGGGAGCGTATTGGTCGTTTAGCTGGTATGCGCCCAATTATGCTTGAACTTGGTGGAAAAGATGCAGCAATTGTCTTAGAAGATGCAGATTTAGAAAATGCAGCTAAGCAAATCGTAGGTGGAGCTTTTAGCTACTCTGGTCAGCGTTGTACTGCCATCAAACGTGTTTTGGTTGTGGAAAACGTAGCAGACAGATTGGCAGAATTGCTCCAAGCTGAAGTTGCTAAGCTAACAGTAGGCAATCCATTTGACAATGCAGATATCACGCCAGTTATTGATAATGCTTCAGCTGATTTCATCTGGGGATTGATTGAAGATGCTCAGGAAAAAGGAGCCAAAGCGCTCAGCCCAATCAAACGTGAGAATAATCTCATTTGGCCAGGACTTTTTGATTATGTCACAAGAGATATGAAATTAGCCTGGGAAGAACCATTTGGACCTGTTCTTCCAATTATTCGAGTTTCAGATGCTAATGAAGCGGTAGAAATTGCTAATGAATCAGAATTCGGTCTTCAATCTTCAGTCTTTACAAATGACTTTAAGAAGGCATTTGAAATTGCTGAAAAACTTGAAGTTGGAACCGTTCATATTAATAATAAAACACAACGTGGACCAGATAATTTCCCTTTCCTTGGTGTAAAAGGTTCTGGTGCAGGAGTGCAAGGAATTAAATATAGTATCGAAGCGATGACAAATGTTAAATCCATTGTTTTTGATGTGAGATAATTTATAAAATCAGGAAAATAACTTCCTGATTTTATTTTTTTCAAAATAATACAGTAGAAAATTGATAAAAAACGAATATTCTGGTATTATAATAAAAAAATATATGGAAATTGTTTCGTGTTCTATTTTCTGGATATCTTTTTTAAAATGCTAGGTAATTTTTTGAAGGCTTTCATAAAAAAATATGATTTCCTTCGTAAATTACTTGAAAGTTATCTTAAAAGAGTGTATAATAGAATTATAGAAAACGCTTACAAAAGAAAGGGGATTGAATGAATAATCAAGAAGCATTAAGAACCTTTACTACAGGTGAGAACTTTCACCTCCAGCATTATTTAGGAGCGCATAGAGAGGAGAAAAACGGAGAAATAGGCTATACCTTTAGGGTTTGGGCCCCAAATGCACAAGCAGTTCATCTAGTTGGTGATTTTACCGATTGGGTTGAGAATCAGATTCCCATGGTTCGTAATGAAGCAGGTGTTTGGGAAGTATTTACAAGTCAAGCCCAGGAAGGTCAGATTTATAAATATCATATCACGCGTGCGAATGGTCACCAGATTATGAAGATTGATCCTTTGGCAGTTTATTTTGAAGCTAGACCGGGTACAGGAGCAGTTCTGACCAATATCCGTGAAAAGAAATGGAAAGATGGCCTTTGGCTAGCACGTCGCAAACGTTTGGGATTTTTCGAGAGACCAGTTAATATATACGAGGCCCACGCAGGATCTTGGAAGAGAAATCCAGATGGTAGTCCCTATACTTTTTCGCAACTGAAGGACGAGTTGATTCCATACTTGGTTGAGATGAACTATACACATATTGAGTTCATGCCTTTAATGGCTCATCCACTTGGATTGAGCTGGGGCTATCAGCTTATGGGCTACTTTGCTTTTGAACATTCCTATGGTACACCTGAGGAGTTCCAAGATTTCGTTGAAGAATGTCATATAAATAACATCGGTGTTATCGTAGACTGGGTGCCAGGCCATTTCACTATTAATGATGATGCGTTGGCATATTATGATGGAACACCAACTTTTGAATACCAAGACCACAACAAGGCTCACAACTACGGATGGGGTGCGCTGAATTTTGACCTCGGGAAAAACGAGGTCCAGTCTTTCTTGATTTCAAGTATTAAATTTTGGATTGATTTTTACCACTTAGATGGTATTCGGGTCGATGCAGTGAGCAATATGCTGTATCTAGATTATGATAATGCTCCTTGGACTCCAAACAAAGACGGTGGAAACCTTAACTATGAGGGTTATTATTTCCTTCAACGGTTGAACACAGTGATTAAGTTAGCTCATCCAGATATCATGATGATTGCAGAAGAAAGTTCATCAGCGACAAAGATTACTGGCATGAAAGAAATGGGTGGTCTTGGCTTTGACTATAAATGGAATATGGGCTGGATGAACGATATTCTCCGTTTCTACGAGGAAGATCCGATTTATCGCAAGTATGACTTTAATCTTGTGACTTTCAGCTTTATGTATGTTTTCAATGAAAACTATCTCCTACCTTTCTCACATGATGAGGTAGTTCATGGTAAGAAGAGTATGATGCATAAGATGTGGGGAGATCGCTACAATCAGTTCGCTGGTTTGCGCAATCTTTACACCTATCAAATTTGTCATCCAGGTAAGAAACTCTTGTTCATGGGTAGTGAGTACGGGCAATTCCTCGAGTGGAAGTCTGAGGAGCAGTTGGAGTGGTCTAATCTAGAAGATCCGATGAATGCCAAGATGAAGCATTTCACTTCACAACTGAATCAATTCTATAAAGACCATCGCTGTCTGTGGGAAATTGATACTAGTTATGACGGTATAGAGATTATCGATGCTGATAATAGAGATCAGAGTGTCCTTTCCTTTATTCGTAAGGGCAAGAAGGACGAAATGTTAGTCTGTGTCTTTAACATGGCACCAGTTGAACGTAAGGACTTTACGATTGGTTTACCTGTTGCAGGTATTTACGAAGAAGTTTGGAATACAGAATTAGAAGAATGGGGAGGTGTGTGGAAAGAGCACAATCAAACAGTTCAGACTCAAGAAGGCTTATGGAAAGATTATGAGCAGACTTTGACCTTTACCTTGCCTGCCATGGGAGCAAGTATCTGGAAGATCAAGCGTCGTTTGAAACCAGCTAAGAAAAAAGAATAATGAGCTGTTGATTACAATTTTTTAGATTTTAAAAAATGATGTACTTATATTGGAGTTGAAACACAAGAGAAATGGATTTCCTATTATTTTTATAAAAAAGTTTGACTTCCGACCTTCTTTCGATTTTAACGTTCATATGACTTTATAAAGGAGTAGAAAATGAAGAATGAAATGCTAGCTTTGATCCTTGCGGGTGGGCAAGGAACACGTCTCGGAAAACTCACTCAAAGCATTGCCAAACCGGCAGTGCAATTCGGTGGGCGCTACCGTATCATTGACTTTGCTCTTTCCAACTGTGCAAACTCTGGAATCCATAATGTTGGTGTGATTACGCAATACCAACCTCTCGCTTTGAACAACCATATCGGAAATGGTTCTAGCTGGGGATTGGATGGTATCAATTCAGGTGTCTCTATTTTACAACCTTATTCAGCCAGCGAAGGAAACCGTTGGTTTGAAGGGACTAGTCACGCTATCTACCAAAACATTGACTACATCGACAGTATTAATCCTGAGTATGTTTTGATTCTTTCTGGTGACCACATCTACAAGATGGACTACGATGATATGCTTCAGTCCCATAAGGATAATAATGCCAGTTTGACAGTAGCTGTCCTAGAGGTACCGCTCAAAGAAGCTAGCCGTTTCGGTATCATGAATACAGATGCCAATAACCGTATCGTTGAATTCGAAGAAAAACCTGCTCAACCTAAATCTACAAAAGCTTCTATGGGAATCTATATTTTCGACTGGAAACGACTTCGCAATATGCTTGTTGCTGCTGAAAAGAGTAATGTGGATATGTCAGACTTTGGTAAGAACGTTATCCCTAACTATCTCGAGTCTGGTGAAAGTGTCTATGCTTATGAATTTAATGGCTACTGGAAAGATGTTGGTACGATTGAGTCACTTTGGGAAGCCAATATGGAGTACATTTCACCAGAAAATGCCTTAGATAGCCGCAATCGTCAGTGGAAAATTTACTCTAGAAACTTGATTTCACCACCAAACTTTATTGGAAAACACGCTCATGTAGAAGATTCTTTAGTTGTGGATGGCTGTCTCGTGGATGGAACTGTTAAGCATTCTATTCTCTCAACAGAAGCGCAAGTACGTGAGGGTGCTGAAGTAGTAGACTCTGTAATCATGAGTGGTGCCATTATCGGAAAAGGTGCAAAAATTAAACGTGCCATTATTGGTGAGGGTGCTGTTATTTCTGAAGGTGTCGAAATTGATGGAACAGACGAAGTACAAGTAGTAGGATACAATGAAGTAGTGGGGGTAGCATCAGATGAAGATTGATAAATATTCAGCCATTTTAGGAAACACAGTTGGTTTTCATGATATGTCAACGTTAACAGAACACCGTCCGGTAGCTAGCTTGCCTTTCGGTGGGAAATACCGTTTGATTGACTTCCCCCTTTCCAGTCTTGCAAATGCAGGTGTTCGTAGTATCTTTGGTATTTTCCAACAAGATAATATCAGCTCAGTTTTTGACCATATTCGTTCAGGTCGTGAGTGGGGCTTGTCAACCCTTCTAAGTCACTACTATCTAGGAATTTACAATACTCGTGTTGAAAGCAGCACAGTTGGAAAAGAGTATTACCAACAGCTTCTTACCTACTTGAGACGTTCAGGTTCAAACCAAACCGTTTCGATTAACTGCGATGTGCTGGTGAATATTGACTTGAATCAAGTCTTCCACCTACACAATACAACGAATGGTCCGATCACAGTTGTATATAAGAAACTTCCAAAGAAAGACATTTCAGATGTGAATGCTATTTTGGAAATCGATGAAACTGACCATGTTCGTTCGCACAAACTCTTTGATAATAAATCTACAGATGAACTCTTCAACATGTCTACAGATATCTTTGTTGTGGATACTCCTTGGTTGATTGAACGACTTGAAGAAGAGGCTCAGAAAGAATATCCTGAAAAGTTGCGCTATGTCCTTCGCGATTTAGCTGTAAAAGAAGGAGCTTTTGCTTACGAATACACAGGTTACTTAGCAAATATTCACTCTGTTCAATCCTACTATCAAGCAAACATCGATATGCTTGAATCTAAAAAGTTCTACTCTCTCTTCTCACCAAATCAAAAGATTTATACAAAAGTTAAGAATGAAGAACCAACCTACTATGCGAATACTTCAAAAGTAAGTACTTCTCAGTTTGCTTCTGGTAGTATCATTGAGGGTGAAGTAGTTCAGTCGGTCCTATCTCGTAACATTTATGTTCACAAAGATAGTGTGGTGAAGGACAGCATTCTATTCCCTCGAGTTGTGATTGGTCAAGGTGCCCAAGTTGAATATGCCATCCTAGACAAAGGAGTTGAAGTTGCGGACGGTGTTGTCATTCGAGGCACAGCAGAACATCCAGTTGTAGTTAAGAAGGGTGAAACAGTAACAGAGGACATTTATTCATGAAAATTTTATTTGTAGCGGCAGAAGGAGCACCCTTTTCAAAAACAGGTGGTTTGGGCGATGTTATTGGCGCACTTCCCAAATCACTTGTAAAAGCGGGGCACGAAGTTGCAGTTTTCTTGCCTTATTATGATATGGTAGAAGCTAAGTTCGGAGACCAGATAGAGGATGTTCTCCACTTTGAAGTTAGTGTAGGATGGCGTAGACAGTACTGTGGTGTTAAGAAAACGGTTTTGAATGGTGTAACCTTCTACTTCATTGATAATCAGTATTATTTCTTCCGTGGTCATGTCTACGGTGATTTTGACGATGGTGAACGCTTTGCTTTTTTCCAACTGGCTGCTCTTGAAGCCATGGAACGCATCGGCTTTATCCCTGACCTTCTCCATGTTCATGATTACCACACAGCCATGATTCCCTTTTTGTTAAAAGAAAAGTACCATTGGATTCAGGCTTATCAAGGAATCAGAACCGTTTTAACCATTCATAATTTGGAATTTCAAGGTCAGTTTTCTGAAGGGATGTTATGGGATTTGTTCGGTGTTGGGTTTGAACGCTATGCTGATGGGACCCTTCGCTGGAATGATTGTCTCAACTGGATGAAAGCAGGTATTCTCTACGCGGATCGTGTCTCAACCGTTTCCCCTAGCTATGCGCACGAAATTATGACCAGTCAGTTTGGTTGCGGTTTGGACCAGATTCTTCGCATGGAGTCAGGTAAGGTTTCAGGTATTGTCAATGGTATTGACGCAGATCTTTATAATCCTCAAACAGACCCACTTTTAGACTATCATTTTGATAAGGAAGATTTGTCTGGAAAAGCTCAAAACAAAGCAAAATTGCAAGAGAGAGTTGGGTTACCAGTGCGAGCAGATGTTCCTCTAGTTGGGATTGTCTCTCGATTGACACGCCAAAAAGGTTTTGATGTTGTGGTAGAAAGCTTGCATCGTTTCTTACAGGAGGACGTTCAAATAGTCCTTTTAGGAACAGGAGATCCTGCTTTTGAACATTCCTTCTCCTGGTTTGCGCAAGTCTATCCAGACAAGCTATCAGCAAATATCACTTTTGATGTCAAACTTGCTCAAGAAATCTACGCAGCTTGTGACCTCTTCCTCATGCCAAGTCGTTTTGAGCCATGTGGTTTGTCTCAAATGATGGCGATGCGCTATGGAACTCTACCACTGGTTCATGAAGTGGGTGGCTTGCGTGACACTGTTCAATCCTTCAATCCGATAGAAGGAACTGGAACTGGATTTAGCTTTGATAATTTAACACCATACTGGCTTAACTGGAGTTTCCAAACAGCCTTGGATGTTTATAAGTACCAGCCGGAAGTTTGGAGAAATCTACAAAAACAAGCTATGGAATGTGATTTCTCATGGGATACAGCCTGCAAATCTTACCTGGACTTGTACCATAGTTTAGTCAACTAATAGATAAAATCGTATGATTCTTTCATACGATTTTTGGGCTGTTTAGAAAGGAAAGCTTATGTCTCAAGAAAAAGGCTTGTGTGTCATGGACGTTGACGGCACCCTGATAGCAGAAGAGGTGATTGATCTTTTAGGAAAAGAAGCAGGTTGCGAAGAAGAAATATCGCAGATCACAAGCCAGGCAATGCGAGGTGAACTGGACTTTGAAAGGAGTTTACGAGCGAGAGTGGCTTTGTTAGAAGGTCTTCCGATTTCAGTCTTTGATACTGTTTTCAAATCCATTCATCTGTCTAAGAATGCTCAAGAATTTATCTCCATACTTCAAAAGAAGGGTATTCTAGTCGGTCTAGTGTCTGGTGGATTTGCACCAATAGTTAAGAGATTAGCAAAATCCCTTGGTATTTCCTATCTCTCCGCCAACCAGTTAGAAGTCAAAGACGGTTTTTTAACAGGTCGACTAGTTGGTGAAATTGTGACAGCTCAAGAAAAACAAGCCACTCTTGAGAAATGGAGAAAGGAATTAGGACTTCCCAAAGAAAGAACGATTGCTATCGGTGATGGTGCCAATGACCTCTTGATGTTAAATTCAGCAGGTTACGGTATAGCCTTTTGTTCCAAAGAGGTCGTAAAATCCGAGATAGCTTGTCATGTAGATACGAGGGATTTTTTAGAAGTTCTACCTTTGATTGATTTCTTAGAATGAGAGGGAACTATGAAAATTGTAATTGCACCCGATTCTTTTAAAGAAAGTTTGACGGCAGAAGAGGTCGCTCAAGCTATAGAAAGGGGCTTCCAAAAATCGATAGCAGATGTAGAATGTCTGCTTTGCCCTGTAGGTGATGGTGGGGAAGGAACTGTAGATGCTATTCGACATTCTCTTGACCTAGAAGAAAAATGGCAAGAGGTGACTGGACCTTTTGGCCAAAAAGAATCAATGCGCTACTTTCAAAAAGGTCAAATAGCGCTCTTTGAAGTTGCTGACTTGGTTGGTCTTGGGAAGATTCCGCAGGAGAAACGAAACCCTCTCCATATCCAAACCAGAGGTATCGGAGAGTTGATTCGCCATCTCGTTGATCAAGGGATGAAAGAAATCTATATCGGAGTTGGTGGTACGGCTAGTAATGACGGTGGGATAGGCATTGCTGCGGGTTTAGGTTATCGTTTTTATGATAAGAATGGAAAGGAATTGCCAGCTTGCGGTCAGACTTTGCTTGAGTTTGAGTCAGTTTCAAATAGCAAGTTGTATAGGATTCCTGAAGATGTGAAAATCCGCATTTTAGCAGATGTCGTGAGCCTTTTATGTGGTCATCAAGGGGCGACCTATACATTTGGAAAACAAAAGGGCTTGAATCCTGCTTTGTTTGAGACAGTAGATTTGGCTATACAGCGGTTCTATGAAAAATTTTCACCATCAACCCTCTCTCTTAAAGGAGCAGGAGCAGGCGGTGGGATTGCGGCTGGGCTCTGTGCCTTTGCTGAGGCCTGTATCGTATCTGGGATTGACACTTGCTTAGATTTGATTGATTTTGATAAGAAAGTTGCAGGGGCAGACTTGGTTATCGTTGGAGAAGGGAGACTGGACAGTCAAAGCTTTGTTGGAAAAGCTCCGATCGGAGTAGCAAAAAGAACCCCTAATGGAGTTCCTGTTATTGCTATTTGTGGTAGTCTTGCTGATGATTTACCTTCCCTACCATTCGAAAATATACAAGCAACCTTTTCTATTTTAGAAAAAAGTGAACCTTTGGAAGACAGTCTAAAAAATGCAAGACTCTATTTGGAGCACACATCTACTAATATTGGTCGTTTATTAAATATGAGAAATCATTAACCAAACCATTTTTTCCAGATAGATTTTTTAGGAGCTTCTGCCTTTTTCTCCTCCCAGAGGTTTGAGAAAGCAAGTCTAAGGTCTTTTTCGTCTACTTGAACAGGTTCATTTGTATGAATGACAAGACCAAAAGGAGAGGTGATATGATCATCTGAAACAATAGTCGCCTGACAGTTGCTTTCTTTTGCTTGTTTTAAGTAAAAGACCTGTTTGTCAAACTCGATATTTGGTGAAATCTTCACAAAAAGTGCCTCTATCTTTTCTTGAAAACCCTCTAAAATAGAGAAAAATCCATGTTCTAATTCAGAACTATTGGCAGTACTGATATCCGCGTAGCCAAGAACTCTTTCCTCGAAAGTCCCGAGATAGCGGCGTTGTTCGTCAGGGTTTAATTTCGGCCCACCGTGAGCTTTTTCTAGTAGTTGTTTTGATAAATCTGTCATAAAAACAGTATATCACAAAAATCGCAAGAAAACAGACAAAAGAAAGCGATTACTTTATAAAGTTAAGGAAAATTTGCACAAAGATAACGTTTTTTCTTGAAAAACGCTTATTTTTAAGGTATCATAGAGGTGTAAAAAATTTAACTCAAAGGAGAGTAAAAAATGTCAATTATTACTGATGTTTACGCTCGCGAAGTCCTAGACTCACGCGGTAACCCAACACTTGAAGTAGAAGTTTATACTGAATCAGGTGCTTTCGGACGTGGTATGGTTCCATCAGGAGCTTCTACTGGTGAACACGAAGCAGTTGAACTTCGCGACGGTGACAAATCTCGTTACGGTGGTCTTGGTACACAAAAAGCTGTTGACAACGTAAACAACATCATCGCTGAAGCTATCATCGGCTACGATGTACGTGACCAACAAGCTATCGACCGTGCTATGATCGCACTTGACGGTACTCCTAACAAAGGTAAATTGGGTGCAAACGCAATTCTTGGTGTGTCTATCGCTGTAGCTCGTGCTGCTGCTGACTACCTTGAAATCCCACTTTACAGCTACCTTGGTGGATTCAACACTAAAGTTCTTCCAACTCCAATGATGAACATCATCAACGGTGGTTCTCACTCTGACGCTCCAATCGCTTTCCAAGAATTCATGATCGTACCTGCTGGTGCACCATCATTCAAAGAAGCTCTTCGTTGGGGTGCTGAAATCTTCCACGCTCTTAAGAAAATCCTTAAATCACGTGGTTTGGAAACTGCCGTAGGTGACGAAGGTGGATTCGCTCCTCGTTTCGAAGGAACTGAAGATGGTGTTGAAACTATCCTTGCTGCGATCGAAGCTGCTGGATATGTTCCTGGTAAAGACGTATTTATCGGATTTGACTGTGCTTCATCAGAATTCTACGATAAAGAACGTAAAGTTTACGACTACACTAAATTCGAAGGTGAAGGAGCAGCTGTACGTACTGCTGCAGAACAAATCGACTACCTTGAAGAATTGGTAAACAAATACCCAATCATCACTATCGAGGACGGTATGGACGAAAACGACTGGGACGGTTGGAAAGCTCTTACTGGACGTCTTGGTGGTAAAGTTCAATTGGTTGGTGACGACTTCTTTGTAACAAACACTGACTACCTTGCACGTGGTATCCAAGAAGGTGCTGCTAACTCAATCCTTATCAAAGTTAACCAAATCGGTACTCTTACTGAAACTTTCGAAGCTATCGAAATGGCTAAAGAAGCTGGTTACACTGCCGTTGTATCACACCGTTCAGGTGAAACTGAAGATTCAACAATCGCTGACATCGCAGTTGCAACTAACGCAGGACAAATCAAGACTGGTTCACTTTCACGTACAGACCGTATCGCTAAATACAACCAATTGCTTCGTATCGAAGACCAACTTGGTGAAGTAGCTGAATACCGTGGATTGAAATCATTCTACAACCTTAAAAAATAATCTAGTTCAGTGAACAAGGTTTGAAGCCCCTCGGATTTTTTCCGAAGGGCTTTTTTCTGTTCAAGGGGATAAGAAAAGAGCAGAGTTTATGGTATAATAAACAAAAACACTTGTATTAGGAAGAAATTATGTCTAAAGAGATTGATATCGAGTATTACCACCAACTAGCACTGCAAAAGCAGAAGGAGCACCGCAAAGTGTTAGCTAATCTAAAGAAAAAACCACCAAAGAATCTAGATAAGATTGCACAGCAGATTCACCAAGAAGTTTTTGATGAGATTGATTGTACTGCCTGTGCTAACTGTTGCAAGACATTGGGGCCTGACTTTAAGGAAGCCGATATTACCAGTATTGCTAAGTACTTTAAGATGAAATTACCAGCTTTTGAAGCGGAGTTTCTGCAGGTAGATGAAGATGGTGATAAGGTTTTCAAATCCATGCCTTGCCCCTTTCTAGGAGGAGATAATCTCTGCTCAATCTACGACGTTCGTCCCAAGGCCTGTCGTGAATTCCCCCATACAGATCGTAAAAAAATCCATCAAATTAATCATTTGACAATTAAGAATACCTTGACCTGCCCTGCAGCCTATCTCTTTGTTGAGAAATTAAAAGATAAGTTATAGAATTTACACCTTTAAATCTTGTCCAAAGATTCTAGGGTGGAAATATCTTGTATTTGTTAGAATATAGATAGAATTGAACACGGACTAAAAGCTATGCGAAAAAGAAGAAATTACCTAGAATCAGAAGAACCAGCGATAATTTTCCAATTTTCACTTTGCTTTTAACGACCTTTGTATCTTATGGAGGTAAGAAAAGAAGAATATGATGCATCAATTCAATCAAACCATGGATTATTTGGAGCAGCAACTGACTGGAGAAGTGGATATGAAAAGATTTCAGCAGCTATCGGGCTATTCTTACCCTCTCTTTAGCAGGCTATTTTCTATCCTGGCAGATATGACATTAGCAGAATACTTGCGCAATCGCAGGCTGTCAGAAGCAGTGACAGACTTGAGGGGAAGCACTGAGAAAGTCATTGATATAGCACTGAAATACGGCTATGAGTCTTCTGATGCCTTCAGCTCAGCCTTTAAGAAATTCCATGGGGAAACTCCCTCAGAAGTTCGAAATGGAAAACCTTATCGGGTCTTTCCTAAGCTTCAATTATCCTTAAAAATCACAGGAGGAAAGAACATGGATATCAAGATTCAAAAGAAGCCTGTATTTACCGTGGCAGGCGTCCTATTGGAAGCTATTGACAATAGCAAATGCCCGTCTGCTTGGGAGTATCTCTATGCTCATCACAGCTTAGAAAGCCTAGAAAGTCTGGGCAGTGGCCAATCTCTCGGTGTCTGCTCGGATGTCAAAGAAGGCGAAATTATCAACTATATAGCTGCCTATGATGTGACGGATAAAGCTAAAGCAGAAGAACTGGGTCTATCAATCAAAGAAATCGCAGAAGCTGAATATGCTATCGTACCAGTCAAAGGCCCAATACCAGAAAGCATTCACCATGCTTGGAAATATGTTCTAGAGATTTTTTTCCCCGAAACTGGCTATCGTCATTCAGGTGCTCCAGATTTTGAAGTCTATTCCGAAGGCGACATGTCGTCACCAGACTATCAAATGGAACTCTGGATACCAGTGATCAAGGACTAGATAATTTTCTGATATTTTATAAAGATGCAAAACTAACTCTGTAGAAGATATCTTTTACAGAGTCTTTTATTGTGGAAATTCATGTCCGTAAAGCAAACATGCCCTATTTTTTGTTTGGATTTTATGGGGCATGAGAATAGTTTTCTCGGTATAATAGTCCCATAGAAGATAAGGAGGCATGAATATGCAGATGTATTTTGGAGATGTGTCACTTTGCTATAGCTATTCATTGGCAATGGCACTAGAAACCTATGGTTATGACTTTAAAGCAGATTTTTTAGAGGCAATTATGGTGATGGGAAATGGCGCTAGTATCGTAAAGGAAGATGAGGAGCACCCTCTAGTATTCTTTGATAATGGAATGCCAGACCTTTCCATCTCCCATTCCTTAAAAATACTAGGGTTTGACTATGAGGATTTCTATCTAAAAGATGGAGCGGAAGTAGATTTGGAAGAGATTAAAGGAAAGTTGGAAACATTTCTGTCCAATGGATCTGTCGTACTGGGGCCTCTTGATATGGGCCATCTGACCTACAATCCCAATCACACAATCCTTTATGGTGTGGATCACTTTGTAACCGTGTATGACATTGATGATCAGTACCTCTATTTGCACGATCCAGCTGGTTTTGCCTGTATGAAGGTTGCTTTTAATGACATACTAGAAGCATGGAAGGCAGAGGCTATTGACTATAAGCGCGGAGCCTACTCCATGTGGGGAAATTTTAAGAAGGTCAAGAGTCCTAGTCAGACTGAAATCTATCAAGAAACAGCAAGGATTATGAAGACCCGATATCTGAATGGTCAAAGTGGTGTGTTGGAATGCTATGCAAAAGTAGTTGCTGAAAACGGCTTAAATACGGAGCAAAGACAACTGCACCAGTATTTTAGCTTTAAACTTGCAGCTGTTCGAAATCTCTATCTCAGTAAGTTCTTAAAAGATCATGATCCGAAAGGGGCAAGATTAAAAGAAGAATTGGCTACTCTATTTAGCCAAGCCCATCTTTCATGTTTAAAAGAAGATTATCAAGAACTAGCCCACTTGCTTTATCAGATGGCTGAAGTGGATGGTCGTTTTAGAGATTTATATGTAAAGTAGTGACTATAAGCATAAAAAAATAGTTAGTAAAAGCAGCTTTTCGTAAAATGAAGAACTGCTTTTTGATTATGGTATAATGAAGTAAGAAAATAGCTTATTCTAGTTGAAGATGAAGGGAGAACTCCCATGCCTAGACCAAAAACGAAAGAGGAGCTAGTGTTAGCCTCTAAGGAAAACTATGAAAAGCTCAATCACTTTATATCTAAATTAAGTGAAGAGGAGCTACAGACTCCTTTTGATTTTTCAAAAGACCAAAAGAAAAAAGAAGCTCACTGGAATAGAGATAAAAATCTACGGGATGTTTTGATCCATCTATATGAATGGCAGCAATTACTTTTAACTTGGGTACATTCTAATCAAAAAGGTCAAGAAAGAACTTTTCTCCCTGAACCTTATAATTGGAAAACTTATGGGGAAATGAATGTCGCTATTTGGAAGAAGCATCAGAAAACGTCCGTAGAAGAAGCGACCAAACTCCTCAATCAATCGCATAAAAAGGTTTTAGAGTTAATGGAAGGCTTCAGCAATGACGAATTGTTCACAAAAGGTACCTATAAATGGACGGGTGGGACAAGTCTAGGTTCCTACTTTGTCAGTAGCACCTCCAGTCACTATGACTGGGCTCTGAAAAAACTCAAAGCTCATCAGAAAAATTGTAAGAAACGTTAATTGAAGAGTTTATGAAGGTTGGAAAATCTTCTTCTAAGCTTCGAATAGCTTAGTTCTCGTGATTTTTGAGCTCTTCTAGCTTTAGAATCCTTCAAAAATTAAAATTTAAAGCTGTCATAGACTTAGAATAGATCTAAAAAATATATACAAATGCAATTCTAAACTTAGAATTGAATTTATATTAAAGTGATTATACTGTTCGATACTTAGAATGACTTGATTCTGAGAAATGTTGACTAGAAAATGGATCGAATGGCTTTTTTCTGATATAGGATGATAGATAGATGGGTGAGATGATGAACATACAAAAAGAGAAAGTTAGAAAAGAGTTGATGTCCCTCTGTTTGGGAGAGTTCACAGCCGTCCTATCTATTTGGTTTTGTTTTTTCCTTTTGAAAAATAGGCTTGGTGATTGGAATGGTTTGATCTCTATTCTTCATCCGTTGTCTTTACTGACATTTATTTTGCTTCAAGGTTCAATCTATTGGGCGATTTTGATTAGAAGACTCTCGAAACCTCAGTTCGGAAGTGAAAATGTCCCTAAACTATATGGTGTGCTCAGAATACTAGACCTCGTTTTACTTATTTCAGGCTTTCCTTTTATTGTCTGGAATGCACAGAGTGTCCTAGTGACTATCTTAGCCACGTTGATACAGCTTTTTGCCCTTATCGAATGGGTTAATTATTTCCTCCTACGCCTATCTTATAGTTTGAACCCTCTTGTTTTATGGAAACGAATTACCAAGGGAAAACTTGAAAAAAGCAGAATAGCCAAGGAGTTGGGGTAGGGGGAATGAATGTATGTTTTAGATACTATCAATATAAAACTTTAGTTGACGTTAAATAATATTAAAAATGAGTAGGAGAATATCTATGTCTGTAGGGTTAATGGTTGGTTATAATTGGTGGACTATAGGAGAAGGGAGTCTTTTTAATTCATTCTTTTCGACTATTTATGTTCGCTTAGAGAATAATGAGTGGGGAAGTAGATACCCAGTAATAATGAATAAGCTTTACTGGGGAGATGTTCCTTTTGAATCTGTTGAAAGAGGAATAGCTGAGTTGGTATCTATCCAAGAGGAGTTGAAAAAATTTCTCCCTCAGGATGTTATATGGGATTTTGAAGATTTGTCACTCACTCCTCCTTGGGGAAATAATATCGCAGAGCATATAACAAATTTATCACATTATTTCATAACGAGTTCCGGAAAAGATTTAATAGAAGTTTTGCTGACTAGTTTTAGATTTGCACTTGAGCACGGTCAAAATGTGAGTGTAAAAAGTATTTGAAACTCAATAAATCAAAGGTTCATTTATGCTATAATGTTCTTAATGAATTTTCAGAAAGGAAACTCAATGTCCTACAAATTTCTACTTTTCGATCTCGATCACACCTTGCTTGATTTTGATGCTGCTGAGGATGTGGCACTGACGCAACTTTTAAAAGAAGAAGGAGTTGCAGACATTCAAGCCTATAAAGACTATTATGTTCCTATGAACAAGGCTCTCTGGAAGGACTTGGAACAAAAGAAAATCAGTAAACAAGAACTGGTTAACACGCGCTTTTTACGTTTGTTTGCTCATTTTGGACTGGAGAAAGACGGTAGGTTACTTGCTCAGCGTTACCAGTTTTTTCTAGCCCAGCAAGGACAAATCCTTTCGGGAGCTCATGAACTTTTGGACTGTCTCATTGAGCGTGATTATGAGCTGTACGCTGCGACAAATGGCATTACTGCTATTCAGACAGGTCGTTTGGCTCAATCAGGTCTGGCTCCCTATTTCAACCAAGTCTTTATCTCCGAGCAGTTGCAAACGCAAAAACCTGATGCACTATTCTATGAAAAAATTGGTCAACAGATTACTGGATTTTATAAAGAAAAGGCCCTTATGATTGGAGATTCTCTAACCGCCGACATTCAAGGTGGCAATAATGCTGGTATTGATACTATCTGGTACAATCCCCATCATCTGAAAAACAAGACGCAAGCCCAGCCGACTTATGAAGTTCATTCTTACCAAGATATACTGGATTGTTTGGATACTATGTAGTACTTTTTCTAAGAGGGGATGATATGGAAACTAAAGTCATTGAAGAGATTGACAACTTACTAAATCTCATAGAGCAGTATCAGTTAAAAGGTGTGGTTGCTCAAGTAAATTCGTTAAAAGAGTTAAAGTATATCATAAGCAATCATATAGAGTTAAGTACTCGAGAGAAGATGAATATCCACTATTCACTCTTTCTCCCTAGGGGTGGTTTATCTGAACTCTACTATATGGACGCTAATCTTGAACGGATGATGTCTGTAAATAATCAACTTTCCTATTCTATTGATACAATCGAAAAGTTTTTAATGGCTGATTGATACTGTGAATAGTAATGTCAAATAATAGGGTCAATAACAGTATATATAAGAACTGTAAAAAGTGGTTTAGATAGCCACTTTTTGCTATAATAGAAGCAGTAAAAACGAAGGAATAGTAAACGATGGCAAGACCAGAACTTTCTCTTTATGAACCATTGTATACACTAAAGGAAGTTGATCAAAATATCTGGATAGCAGATGGTGACTTGATACAAATGGATATGAAGGTCTTCAAACTACCTTTTCAGACACGTATGACAGTGATAAAGTTAAACGATGGAAAACTCTGGATTCATTCTCCTATTGCGCCAAATGAGGAGCTCTTTACTGAACTGGATACTTTGGGCAGAGTCGCTTACCTGATTTCACCAAATAAGATTCACTACGCCTATATTGCAGATTGGAAAAAAAGATATCCTTATGCACAAGCATGGTCTAGTCCAGGAGTTGAAGAGAGAGTGAAAAGTCAGAATGTCAAGGTAGAATTTGATTCTCCCTTAGCAGATGAGTCTCCTGACTTATGGTCTGATGAGATTGATCAACTTATTTTTAAGGGAAGTTCTGTGATTGAAGAAGTGGTGTTTTTTCATAAATCGACTAAAACACTCATTGTAACGGACCTTATAGAGAATTTTGAACCGGAAAAGATAGCTAGTCCAATCCGAAGAATAATCTATCGTTTAGCCCGTGTAACAGCTCCTGATGGACAAACTCCTATCGATTATCGTATGACTTTTTTTAGGAGACAAATAGATGCAAAGGTTTCCTTTTACCGCATGTTAAACTGGAAACCTGATAAGATTATACTTGCACACGGTCTATGCTTTTTTGAGAATGGTATAGATGAATTAAAACGTGCTTTTAGATGGATACGGTAAAGGAGAAAAAGATGCAACACTCATCTTGGCATGCTTTGATTAAGGAGCAATTACCTGAGGGGTATTTCGGGAAAATCAATCAATTTATGGATCAGGTCTATGCTCAGGGAACTGTTTATCCACCTAAGGAAAAGGTTTTTCAGGCTCTCTTGACTACTCCTCTGGAAGAGGTTAAGGTAGTAATTCTAGGGCAAGACCCTTATCACGGGCCAGGTCAAGCGCAGGGCTTGAGTTTTTCTGTACCCGATGCTATTTCAGCTCCGCCGTCCTTGCAAAATATTTTGAAAGAATTGTCAGATGACATTGGGGTTAAGAAATCCCATGATTTAACGTCTTGGGCTGAGCAAGGAGTCTTACTTCTCAATGCTTGCTTGACGGTTCCTGCTGGTCAAGCCAATGGTCATGCTGGGCAGATTTGGGAGCCTTTTACGGATGCTGTTATTGAGGTTGTTAATCATCTAGATAGACCTGTCGTCTTTGTACTCTGGGGCGCCTATGCACGCAAGAAGAAGGCACTGGTTACCAATTCTCACCACTTAATTATCGAATCAGCCCATCCTAGTCCGTTATCGGTTTATAGAGGATTTTGGGGTTCCAAGCCTTTTTCCAAGGCTAATGCATTCTTAAGAGAGACAGGACAAGAGCCAATCGATTGGCTTAGATAAGGAGAAAATATGCCTCAGTTAGCGACGATTTGCTACATTGATAACGGAAAAGAACTGCTCATGCTCCATCGCAATAAAAAGCCCAATGATGTCCATGCAGGTAAATGGATTGGTGTGGGTGGTAAGCTAGAGCGAGGAGAGACGCCTCAGGAATGTGCGGCACGTGAAATCCTCGAAGAAACAGGTCTGAAAGCCAAGCCCGTGCTAAAAGGCGTTATCACTTTTCCAGAATTTACACCAGATTTAGACTGGTACACCTATGTTTTTAAGGTGACGGAGTTTGAGGGTGACTTGATTGACTGCAATGAGGGGACCTTAGAATGGGTTCCTTATGATGAGGTCTTAAGCAAGCCGACTTGGGAAGGTGACCACACCTTTGTTGAGTGGCTTTTAGAGGACAAACCCTTCTTCTCAGCTAAGTTTGTTTATGATGGGGATAAATTGTTGGATACCCAAGTTGATTTTTATGAATAAAGGAGTAGAGCTATGTTACTAATCAAAAATGGTCGTGTCATGGATCCCAAGTCTGGTCTGGATCAAGTCTGTGATGTTTTGGTCGAAGATGGAAAGATTATCAAAATTGCCCCTGAAATTAAGGAAGAAGGAGCAGAAGTGATCGACGCTACTGGTCTTGTGGTTGCGCCTGGTTTGGTGGATATCCATGTTCATTTCCGTGAACCTGGTCAAACCCACAAAGAAGACATCCATACCGGTGCCCTAGCGGCCGCTGCAGGTGGCTTTACAACAGTTGTCATGATGGCTAATACCAATCCAACCATTTCGGATGTAGAGACTCTTCAAGAAGTTCTCCAATCTGCTGCCAAGGAAAAAATCAATGTCAAAACGGTTGCGACCATTACTAAGAATTTTAATGGGCAAGACCTGACAGACTTTAAGGCGCTTTTAGAAGCTGGAGCTGTTGGTTTTTCTGATGACGGTATTCCACTTGAAAGTAGTAAAGTTGTCAAGGAAGCCATGGAAGAAGCCAAAAAACTCAATACCTTTATCAGCCTTCATGAGGAAGATCCCGGATTGAACGGTATTCTTGGATTTAATGAAAACATCGCTAAAGACCACTTCAAGATTTGTGGTGCGACAGGGGTGGCAGAATACGCTATGATTGCGCGTGATGTTATGATTGCCTATGCAACCAAGGCTCATGTTCATATCCAGCATTTGTCTAAGGAAGAAAGTGTCAAGGTAGTGGAATTCGCTCAAGGTTTGGGAGCGCAAGTCACAGCAGAAGTAGCGCCACAGCATTTCTCTAAGACAGAAGCACTTCTCTTGACTCAAGGTAGTAATGCTAAAATGAATCCTCCGCTTCGTTTGGAATCAGACCGTTGTGCCGTTATCGAGGGTCTCAAGTCAGGTGTTATCACAGTTATCGCGACAGACCACGCGCCTCACCATGCAGATGAGAAAAATGTAGAAGATATCACCAAAGCGCCATCTGGTATGACTGGCTTAGAAACCTCTCTTTCTCTTGGTTTGACTTATTTAGTGGAAGCTGGTGAGCTAAGCTTGATGGAATTGCTAGAAAAAATGACTGTTAATCCAGCCAAGCTTTACAACTTTGAAGCTGGTTACTTGGCTGAGAATGGTCCAGCGGATATCACTATCTTTGATGCTAAGGCTGACCGCCTTGTGGACTCCCATTTTGCTTCAAAAGCTGCAAATTCACCATTTATCGGTGAAACTTTAAAAGGGCAGGTCAAATATACCATCTGTAAGGGACAAATCGTTTACAAAAACTAGATGGGATTCTGCTCTATAAACTATAAGAATAGAGAGCGTATATGTATCGAACCCATCAATTTAAAGATAAGTTTATTTTATTTCTTAAGATATTTTTTCCTATCCTGATTTATCAGTTTGCCAATTATTCTGCCTCTTTTGTTGATACAACCATGACTGGGCAGTACAATACCATGGACTTGGCTGGTGTATCAACTGCAACGAGTCTATGGAATCCTTTCTTTACTTTTTTAACAGGGATTGTTTCGGCCATGGTTCCCATCATAGGCCATCATCTGGGACGAGGCAAAAAGGAAGAAGTAGCATCTGACTTTTACCAATTTATCTACTTGGCTTTCGGATTGTCTTTGGTCTTGCTTGGCATGGTAGTATTCTTAGCGCCGCCTGTCTTAAACCATATCGGACTAGAAGCTCAAGTGGCGTCAGTTGCAGTCTCTTATCTTTGGTACCTTTCTATCGGGATTATTCCCTTGTTGCTTTTTAGTGTCATTCGGTCATTGTTAGATTCTCTTGGTTTGACCAAGCTATCTATGTACCTCATGCTTTTGTTACTTCCGCTAAATAGTGGTTTTAACTATCTCTTGATATATGGAGCCCTTGGTTTTCCAGAGCTTGGTGGCGCAGGAGCAGGGCTAGGAACTTCTCTAGCCTATTGGGTCTTATTGGGGATTTCTCTTCTTGTTTTGTTCAAACAAAAAAGATTAAAAGCGTTACATCTTGAAAAACGCATTCCACTCAATATAGATAAAATCAAGGAAGGTGTTCGATTAGGTCTACCAATCGGGGGAACCGTCTTTGCTGAGGTAGCTATTTTCTCCGTGGTGGGACTAATCATGGCTAAGTTTTCATCGCTCATCATCGCTAGTCACCAGTCAGCTATGAATTTTTCCAGCCTCATGTACGCTTTTCCCATGAGTATTTCCTCTGCTATGGCGATTGTTGTGTCTTACGAGGTGGGGGCTAAACGTTTTGAGGATGCAAAAACCTATGCTCGTCTGGGGAGAATAACAGCCCTTATTTTTGCTTGTCTTACCCTATCCTTCCTCTACATTTTTAGAGATCGTGTAGCAAGTCTATATGGGAATGACTCTCAGTTCATTGAAACAACTGCTGTATTTCTAACCTACAGTCTCTTTTTCCAATTAGCTGATACCTTTGCGGCCCCACTCCAGGGGATTCTAAGAGGCTATAAGGACACTATCATTCCTTTCTATCTTGGCTTAATCGGGTATTGGGGAGTAGCGATACCTCTAGGATACCTACTAGATCAAGCAACTGACTTAGGGGCATTTGCCTACTGGATTGGGTTAATTGCCAGCTTGATTGTTTCTGGTTGTTTGTACCAATGGCGTTTGAAATCCATAATGAAAAGATTGAGCTAATTTTAAGAAATTATCCTGAAAAATGACTTTGTGAAAAAATACTCTAACTAGAGAGAATCCCTGTTTTAACAGGGATTTATTTTTTTATATTGTGAAATTTTATTAGCCATATACTTTGACAGCGTATACTAAAAAAGGTAAAATAGTAAGGTAAGTACAAAGTTAGAAAGGCAAGATTATGTCAACTTTAGATAAGAATCTTTTGCTAGAGATGTTCCGTAAGATGGAAGAAATCCGTCGCATGGACTTAAAAATCGCTCAGTTAGTGAAAAAGGGGAAAGTTCCCGGTATGACTCACTTTTCTGTCGGAGAGGAAGCTGCTAACGTCGGAGCGATGCTGGCTCTTAATCCAGATGATCTGATTACCTCAAATCACCGTGGACATGGGCAAGCTATTGCTAAGGGGATTGACCTTAACGGAATGATGGCTGAAATCCTTGGAAAATACACTGGAACCTGTAAAGGAAAAGGTGGTTCTATGCACATCGCCGACTTAGATGCGGGTAACCTTGGTGCCAATGGTATCGTAGGTGGTGGTATGGGAATCGCTGTTGGTGCGGCCCTCAGTCAGCAAATGCAACATACGGGTAAAATCGTTGTCTGCTTCTTTGGAGATGGCGCGACCAACGAAGGTGTTTTCCACGAAGCAGTGAACATGGCTTCTATTTGGAAACTTCCTGTTATTTTCTACTGCATTAACAACGGTTACGGTATCTCTGCGGATATCAAGAAAATGACCAATGTGGAGCATATCCATCAACGTAGTGCGGCATATGGAATTCCTGG
Organism: Streptococcus sp. SO2; assembly: GCF_030440025.1. The sequence continues at coordinate 57,674 of NZ_JAQFJH010000001.1, read as the reverse complement.
AATGTTTATCGAAGATGGAAACAATGTCATCGATGTCTATGAAGGATTTAAGAAAGCTGTAGATCATGTTCGTGGTGGCAATGGCCCAGTCTTGATCGAAAGTGTAACCTATCGCTGGCTTGGTCACTCATCATCTGACCCTGGTAAATATCGTACTCGTGAAGAAGTGGAATTGTGGAAACAAAAAGACCCAATCGAAAACCTTCGCAAATACCTCATTGAAAATAATATTGCAAGTGCAGAAGAATTGGAAGAAATTCAAGCACAAGTCAAGGAAGCAGTAGAAGCTTCTGTTAAATTTGCAGAAGAAAGCCCATTCCCGCCACTAGAATCAGCATTTGAAGATATTTACGCAGACTAAGGAGAAAGAGATAAAAATGGAAACAAAAACAATGTCGTTCCGTGACACCATTATCCTTGCTATGTCTGAGGAAATGCGTCGCGATGAAAATGTATTCTTGATGGGAGAAGACGTCGGTGTCTTCGGAGGAGACTTCGGAACTTCTGTTGGAATGCTCGAAGAATTTGGTCCAGAACGTGTCCGTGACTGTCCGATTTCTGAAGCTGCCATCTCGGGAGCAGCAGCAGGAGCAGCCATGACAGGACTTCGTCCAATTGTCGATATGACCTTCATGGACTTCTCGGTTATTGCCATGGACAATATCGTCAACCAAGCTGCTAAAACACGTTATATGTTTGGTGGGAAAGGTCAGGTTCCAATGACTGTACGTTGTGCAGCTGGTAACGGAGTTGGTTCTGCGGCCCAGCACTCGCAATCTCTAGAGTCTTGGTTTACACACATCCCTGGTCTCAAGGTTGTAGCTCCAGGTACGCCTGCTGACATGAAAGGACTGCTCAAGTCTTCTATCCGTGATAACAACCCTGTTATCATCCTTGAATACAAGTCAGAATTTAACCAAAAAGGGGAAGTTCCAGTTGATCCAGACTACACAATCCCACTTGGAGTTGGTGAAATCAAACGTGAAGGTACAGATGTAACAGTCGTTACTTATGGAAAAATGCTTCGCCGTGTGGTTCAAGCTGCTGAAGAATTAGCAGAAGAGGGAATTTCAGTTGAAATTGTGGACCCACGTACCCTCGTTCCACTTGATAAGGATATCATCATTAACTCAGTGAAGAAGACTGGTAAGGTCGTTCTGGTCAACGACGCCCACAAAACAAGTGGCTATATCGGAGAGATTTCAGCAATTATTTTAGAATCAGAAGCATTTGATTATCTAGATGCACCAATCCGCCGTTGCGCCGGAGAGGATGTGCCAATGCCTTACGCACAAAATTTAGAAAATGCAATGATTCCAACAGTTGAAAGCATCAAAGATGCAATCCGAAAAACTTATAACAAACAATAGTACATAACATAAGTGAAATTATGTAAATCTATTAAGGTTTTTAACTTTAGTAACTTGAGATATGTTTTGTATCCAAGTTGTTTGTAAAGTTGCGACAGTTTTTTGACGAATCAATACTATTCGACAAAAAACTTAGTAAGTCTGCTAGGTTGACCGCCTGATAGCGGCAACCGTAGTAACTTGAGACATGTTCCGTGTCCAAGTTACTTGTAGAGTTGAACACGGGCTAAAGTCTGTGTGAAAATAGGAAACTTTCCTAAAAACTAAAGTTTTTTCGTCAAGTTTCCTATTTTCACTTTGACTTTTTCGCCCTTTGTATCATAAATAGAATTGGAGAGGTCATGGCTGATGACAAGCTAAGAGCGACTCCTGCGGCTAGAAAGTTAGCGGATGAACTAGGTATCAACCTCTACGACGTTTCTGGCTCAGGTGCAAACGGTCGTGTCCACAAAGAAGACGTGGAAACTTATAAAGACACAAATGTGGTTCGCATTTCGCCACTTGCAAAACGAATTGCCCTTGAACATAACATTGCTTGGCAGGAAATCCAAGGAACTGGTCATCGTGGTAAGATCATGAAGAAGGACGTTCTGGCCTTCCTTCCTGAAAATATCGAAAACGACACCATCAAGTCTCCTGCTCAGATTGAAAAAGTGGAAGAAGTCCCAGACACTATCACTCCTTATGGTGAGATTGAGCGTATTCCAATGACACCAATGCGTAAGGTTATCGCCCAACGTATGGTTGAATCCTACCTAACTGCGCCAACCTTCACACTCAACTACGATGTTGATATGTCAGAAATGTTGGCTCTTCGTAAGAAGGTCCTTGATCCAATCATGGAAGCAACTGGTAAGAAAGTAACGGTTACAGACCTACTTTCTCTCGCTGTTGTTAAGACATTGATGAAACACCCTTACATCAACGCTTCATTGACTGAAGATGGCAAGACCATTATCACTCATAATTATGTCAACCTTGCTATGGCAGTTGGGATGGATAATGGATTGATGACACCTGTTGTTTACAATGCTGAAAAGATGAGTCTTTCAGAGCTGGTTGTAGCCTTCAAGGATGTCATTGGTCGTACATTGGATGGTAAATTGGCTCCAAGTGAGTTACAAAACTCAACCTTCACAATTAGTAACTTGGGAATGTTTGGTGTTCAGTCCTTTGGTCCGATTATTAACCAACCCAACTCAGCAATCCTCGGGGTGAGCTCAACAGTAGAGAAACCTGTAGTTGTCAATGGTGAGATTGTCATTCGCCCTATCATGAGCCTGGGATTAACCATTGACCACCGTGTTGTAGATGGTATGGCTGGTGCTAAGTTTATGAAAGACTTGAAAGCCTTAATTGAGAACCCAATCTCAATGTTGGTTTAAGTCAGCTATTGTTATTTTAGAGATTTAGAAGGAAGTAAGACATGGCCTTAGAAGTAATTATGCCAAAAGCCGGCGTGGATATGACAGAAGGACAAATCGTCCAATGGAATAAAAAAGTCGGTGAATTTGTAAAAGAAGGAGAAATCCTTTTGGAAATCATGACTGACAAAGTCAGCATGGAATTGGAAGCCGAAGAAGATGGATACTTGATTGCCATCCTTAAAGGAGATGGTGAAACTGTTCCAGTAACTGAAGTTATCGGTTACCTTGGTGAAGAAGGGGAAAACATCCCAACTGCTGGAGCAGCTGCACCAGAATCAAAACCTGCACCTGCAGCTAGTGCCTCAAACGACGACGGTAAGAGCGATGATGCCTTTGATATCGTTGTGATTGGTGGAGGTCCTGCTGGATATGTGGCAGCAATTAAAGCAGCCCAACTCGGTGGTAAGGTTGCCCTTGTTGAAAAATCTGAACTCGGTGGAACGTGCTTGAACCGTGGATGTATCCCAACGAAGACCTACCTTCACAACGCTGAAATCATCGAAAACATCGATCATGCAGCAAACCGTGGTATCGTCATCGAAAATCCAAACTTCACTGTAGATATGGACAAACTCCTTGAAACCAAGTCTAAGGTTGTTAATACTTTGGTTGGTGGAGTTGCAGGTCTTCTTCGTAGCTACGGAGTTACTGTTCATAAAGGAATTGGTACCATCACTAAAGACAAGAATGTCTTGGTTAATGGTTCGGAATTGCTTGAAACCAAGAAAATCATCCTTGCTGGTGGTTCAAAAGTCAGCAAGATCAACGTACCTGGTATGGAATCTCCACTTGTGATGACCAGCGATGATATTCTTGAAATGAACGAAGTTCCAGAAAGCCTCGTAATCATCGGTGGTGGAGTTGTCGGTATCGAACTCGGTCAGGCCTTTATGACATTTGGGTCAAAAGTAACTGTTATCGAAATGATGGACCGTATCGTTCCAGCTATGGATGCGGAAGTTTCTAAGAACCTTCGCTTGATCCTTGAGCGTAAAGGAATGACCATCTTAACAGGTACAAAACTGCAAGAAATCATCGAGGAAAATGGTCAACTTCGTATCAAGGTTGAAGGAAAAGATGATATCATCGCAAGCAAAGCGCTCCTTTCAATTGGTCGTGTGCCAGACCTTGAAGGTATTGGCGATGTTGAGTTTGAATTGGATCGTGGACGTATCAAGGTCAACGAATACATGGAAACTTCTGTTCCAGGTATCTACGCACCAGGTGATATCAATGGTACTAAGATGTTGGCGCACGCGGCCTTCCGCATGGGTGAAGTTGCTGCTGAAAACGCCCTTAAAGGAAACCATGCTGTTGCCAAACTGAACTTGACTCCTGCAGCCATTTACACTCTTCCTGAAGTAGCAGCAGTAGGGTTGACTGAAGAACAAGCCCGTGAGAAATACGATGTAGCCATTGGTAAGTTCAACTTTGCAGCTAACGGTCGTGCGATTGCATCTGATGCTGCCCAAGGTTTCGTAAAAGTTATCGCTGATAAGAAATACGGAGAAATCCTTGGTGTGCACATCATTGGTCCTGCAGCCGCAGAATTGATTAACGAAGCGTCAAGCATTATCGAAATGGAAATCACTGTTGAAGAAATGCTGAAGACCATCCACGGACACCCAACCTACTCTGAAGTGATGTACGAAGCATTCGCAGATGTTCTAGGAATGGCCATCCATTCACCAAAGAAAAAATAAATAAGTTTTTCAACTAAATTTTCTTAAAGTAGTACGGACGGCATGGACCTCTATTAGAGTTCCATGCCTAAAAATTGAGCCTCTTGTCTCAATTTTTCCGAGAAATGTAACAATAACACGTTACATTTCTTTTTACCACTTTAGAAAATTGGATTGCTATGAACAGAATTTAAAAATTAAATTTTTGGGAAATACTATGAAATATATTATCAATCATTCAAACGACACTGCATTTAATATCGCCTTGGAAGAATATGCCTTTAAACACTTACTAGATGAGGATCAAATCTTCCTACTTTGGATTAACAAACCTTCTATCATTGTTGGTCGTCACCAGAATACTATTGAAGAAATTAACCGTGATTATGTTCGAGAAAATGGCATTGAGGTAGTCCGCCGTATCAGTGGTGGTGGAGCTGTTTATCACGATTTAAACAACCTCAACTACACCATCATTTCAAAAGAAGATGAAAACAAGGCCTTTGACTTCAAGAGCTTCTCAACTCCAGTTATCAATACCTTGGCTCAACTAGGTGTTAAAGCTGAGTTCACAGGCCGTAATGACCTTGAGATTGATGGCAAAAAATTCTGTGGCAATGCCCAAGCCTATATCAATGGGCGTATCATGCACCACGGTTGCTTGTTATTTGACGTTGATTTATCAGTCCTTGCTAACGCCCTCAAGGTTTCAAAAGATAAATTTGAATCGAAAGGTGTGAAATCCGTCCGTGCCCGTGTAACCAATATTGTCAATGAATTACCAGAAAAAATCACAGTTGAAGAATTTCGTGATTTGCTATTGGAATACATGAAAAAAGAGTACCCAGAGATGACTGAATACGTTTTTTCTGAGCAAGAATTAGCGGAAATCAATCGTATCAAGGATACCAAGTTCGGTACTTGGGACTGGAACTACGGTAAATCACCTGAATTTAACGTCCGTCGGGGAACAAAATTCACCAGTGGTAAGGTTGAAGTTTTTGTCAACGTCATTGAATCAAAAATCCAAGATATCAAGATTTACGGTGATTTCTTTGGTATCGAGGACGTTGCAGCTGTAGAAGATGTCCTTCGTGGCGTAAAATATGAACGCGAAGATGTTCTTAAGGCACTAGAAACTATTGACATCACACGCTACTTTGCTGGTATCAGCCGTGAAGAAATCGCTGAAGCGGTAGTGGGGTAAGGAAAAAGAATCCATTTATGATGGATTCTTTTATTAGTGTTAAACTTAATAATCATGCTGATTAGATTATAATAGTGATGAAAAATGAAAAGGAGTTATTCATTATGTTAGAAATTCCAGTAGAAAGTCTTAATCTATTTGAACAGTTAGACCGCAATGTTGTTGCTTTTTATAGAAATGAAGAAATTTCTCAAACTGAAAGTTTAAATATAAGCATCACACAAGAACATTATGATAAGAAATACAAAGAGCTTCAACCTTTAGGATACCAAGCTGTTCAAATACCTCTGGGAATGGCTTTAGATAATGTAATCCAGCAAGCCCATTTTCAAAATCTTATAATTGGCGGTCTTCTGCCCGATGAAATCAAAGTAAACAAAGAAGACTTAATGCCTTTGAAAGATATTGTTGATAGTTTTTGTATTATGTATGCTGCAGCGAATAACCGACTTGAAAATAGTAAGGCTTATGAATTTATGAAAGATAAGACAGTGTTCTTTATTGGTAAACTGTTAACTGACGATCTTAAAAATGGTGACGAAATTTCGTATATGGGAATCGAAAGAGAATCAGCTGATGGAACTTCTTATGAAGCAGTAAAATGTTTTCTAACTAAAGAGAGTGCTGAGCAGTACAATGATTCAAAAAAACCAGTAAGCCCAGCAAATCTAGCCTATCTGCAAGCCTTTTGGGGTAAACCAGTAATTATAGAGCCTCACCGTAACTACTGGATTGAGTTTAAATAAATAAAAAACGAAAGATAAAGGAATTGGTCTTTCGTTTTTTAGCAATAGTTGCTTTACATAATTTATAATATGTAACAATCATAAACTATCTAAAGCATTCTTTTGTTCATCATTGACGATATGGGTATAGAGGTCAGTGACTTGTGTACTGGCATGTCCTAGCTGATGGCTGACCAAAACTTGCGATTTAGTAGCATCATAGAGCCTAGTCGCCAGGGTATGGCGTAGTTTGTGTGGAGTTACACGGACTTTGAAGTCCTCAGAGTACTTAGCAACCATCTTTTCAACACTAGAAGCATCAATACGATTGGGAACGCCTCGATATAAGGTCAAAAAGAGAGCTGTATCTGTCTTTTCCGTCTTATAGCGTTGATTTCGAATGGCTAGATAATTCTCTAGGTAAGGCTTAGCAAAAGCAGCGACATTGACAGAATCACGTTTCCCCCCTTTTCGAGTGACATCGATCACCATCATTTTGAGATTGAGGTCTCTTAGATCTAGATTAACAGCTTCAGATAAGCGGACACCAGACGCTAGGAGAAGGGCAATAATGGCCAAATCACGTTCTTTGTTCTTATTAAATGATGAGAGAGCGCGATTTGAGAGCTGTTGTGGGTACTCCTGATCGATATAAGTTAGAAAACCTTCTGTTTCATCACCTAGAAAGAGTTTTTGCTTGATGTTTTCAGCTCTAGCAGCAAGTGTTTCTTTCTTTTTCTTGGTTGAAACTTTCTTCATTACATTACGATAGAAATAGGGTTCTCCCAGGTCGTTTTCAACCTCCTCTGTTAGATACTTGTAAAGACTAGAAAGTGCTGATAAGGTCCGATTGATGGTCGTCTGAGATACACCTTGCTTGGTTGTATTAGCATTCAGCAATGGACGTTCACGTAGATATAGGATAAAAGCTTCCATATCTTTCTTAGACATATTTTCCAAGACAGATAAAGGAATATCAGACATTTTATCAGCATTTGAAATTCCAGACTCTAAAACCCAGCTGAAAAATCGATCGTATTCCTTGAGATATTCGTACAAGGTTGTAAAACTGTAGGGCACAGCAAGCTTGGATTGGTAGTATTCCAGAACATACCAGGGCATGATTTGTTTTAGTTTGTCGATTCGTTCCAGTAAAATCTCACGTTTCATGTATTTTCTCCATAATTAAGTCTACTAGTAGTATAGCATAGACTCATATATTTTTCAAGAAAATTATAGTTTTTCGGAAAGATATTGTAAGTGTTTGATGGATTCTAGAAAAAACAAAGACCTGGTTCCACAATCATAAGAAACAGGTCTTTTGTGTGTATGTAATCCGGCAATATGTTTATATTTTAATTTCTCTAAAATATTGCAATTGCCATTTTTGTGTTGCTCGAGCTGTTGTATTTAAATTTGAGCACCAAGGAGGATAAAATCGCATAGACATTTTTCCATTGCTATCTTTTGTCGACAGAATGTTTTTACGAATAGCCACCTCGTTTGGAATAACGAATAGTCCCCTCTTATCATTATCAATGATAACGATTATAAGTTCATTTCCTAAGTCCTCATTGGTATAAGGAATGTTCTTGTTGTTTTGGTCTTTTTTCCAAAAAACTGTAAAATATCCTTCTTTTTTTGGTGTTCTTTTTGCCAAGCGGCATCTTTTATACCCTTGCTCTTCCTTTATCTTGATAAGAATACCTTCGTATTTTTCATTGTATTTTTCTTCAATGAAATCAAAATCACCATAAAAATTATATAAAACATCAAGTATTTTCATTATGATGTATGTCCTCCTTAGCAAATAACTTTTCCAAAGAATAATACTGTTTCCAACAAAATCAGCTACCGACTATGCACATCTTTTTTATGTACTACCATATAGCAGGATACCAAGATGATGAAGATTCTAATCAGGTAGGTTTCGTATCGATCAGTGTCTATGGTTAGCTGAGACAAGACGTTAATGATAGAATGTGTCATAACGCAAATCCAGAGATTTTTTGTTTTGATATAAAGAGCTGAGAGTATGAAAGAATTCGTCAGCAATCCAAATAAAAACGGTAGAGTTTGCAGAGTTGCTAGGGAGCCATCTATGTAAAAGAACAACAGATGCCAAATCGCCCAGCTGAAAAAGGTTAGAATTGCTGAGTAAAAATATGGCAACTTTTCTTGTAAAATTGGTTGAAAGACATATCGCCATCCAATCTCTTCTATACCGCCAAAGACAATAAATTTGAAGAACATCAAAAATGGGAGATACCAGCTAAATTCTACTATTTTCCCACCAAACATTAGAAAAGAAAAATCAAGGACAATAAGGAAAAAAGATAATAAATAGTGTTTATAACTGGTATGAATGTTAAAAAAATCTTTTACAATCTTTTTAAAATGAATATGAAAATAGTGATTTGCAACAATTGTTCCCCAAAGAGCTGAAGAAATGCCACCTAGAAAGATTCCTAAAATAGATAATAGATTGGAATGAATAGAAAAATGATTCAAGAGAAAGAAAAGGAGACAAACTGATACTAACTGGCTAAATGTGCCTAGCAAATATACCGCAATTGCCTTATTTCTTTTCATTGAGAATCCTTTCAATAATATTTTACGTAAAATAAATTATGTAAACAGAACTTATAACAACAAATCTTTGACTTTTCCAATTTCACTTTTTGGAATCACTAGGTGAATCATATCACCCAGATACATTCTAGTTGAGCCGTTAACGGTTTGACTTTTGCCATTATGGACTTGGGTGGTGATGAGTACGTTATGTGGCAAGTTTAGTTCGTGAACTTGTTTTCCAGCGATCTTATCTGATACAGGGATTTCAATAAGAGTGACTTCTCCTTCGTCTGTTGCTTCTTCTGGTAGCATTTTTTCTAGCATTGCCTCATAGACTGGTGCTCCCTTGAGCAGATCCATGACGATGTAGGCGACCAAGGTTACTAAGCCCAGTGGCATGAGGTTGCGAATGTCCCCTACCATCTCAGTAACAAGTATCATAGCGGTTAAGGGAGCTTTAGATATTGCTCCAAAGTAGCCACTCATTCCCAGAATGACAAATATAGGGAATTGCTCCTGACTGACAAGCCCAAGATTGACACAAATGACACCAACTAGGGCACCAAGTAAGGAACCAAGCGCCAAAATGGGTAGGAAAATTCCTCCTGGGAGACCACTTCCATAACTAATCATGCTCCAAACAAAGCGGATCAAAAAGTATGCTAATAGAACCTGAAAACTAAAATCTTGCTCAGTTAGGGAAAGAACAAGCTGATTTCCACCACCAAGAATTTGTGGCAAGAAAATTCCGACTGGTATGATAAGAACAAAGGCCAAGATTGGATAATAAGCTTTATCCAAATGGATTTTTTGACCAATCCAGTCATAAATTCGACCAACATTGAGTACAGCTTTCTCATAGAGAAAACCAGAAAGCCCGAGAAAAACTCCCATAAGGAGGTATATCCAATACTGGTCTAGGGTCATGAGAGGAATGTTGTCTGGCATATCCAGAACAGGTGTTAGCCCAAATATGAGTAATGAGACAAAGTTTGCTACGAGACTAGCTGCTAGAGTCGAGACCCAAAAAAAGCGGGAAAAATGGTGATAGACTTCTTCTACAACAAAGAGGAGACCTGCGATTGGTGCATTAAAGGCAGCTGCTAAACCTGCAGCAGCTCCACTGGCAATCAGGGAACGTTCCTCTACTGGACTGGATCTGAGCCACTTGGCAATACCTTTACCACCAACAGCTCCAAGTTGAATACTTGGCCCTTCTCGACCTAGCATAAGGCCACTGGCAATAGCAAGAATACCTAATACATATTTCTTCCAGAGGACACTCCACCAGTTGAGGCTCATCAGTCCCTTTAGTTCGGCTTCGACTTGAGGAATTCCTGAACCCTTGATATCTTTTTCCGACCTAGTTAGTTTCGCACTAAGCCAGCAAACGAATACATAAAATAGGCCAATGATAAAAAGATTGCGCACTAGGTGCGCTGGTTCTTGATAGAGTCCTTGTATCAGATGAAAACCCTTTTCGATTAAGAAACGAAAGGATCCGACGATTAGCCCGACGACGAGACCAACAATGATTCCTCGTCCAACTTGGGATAATATGGTGCTTGAGGCAAAGGCAAATTCTTTCTTGGAACGGAGTGTTTCTGACTGTTCCTCCATAATCATTTCCTCTTACTTGTCTTTCTTGGTTGAAACCAGTGTTTTGACTGGTTCAAAACTGGTTCGGTGAATAGGGGTGACACCTAGTTTTTCTAGTCCTTTTAGGTGTTTAGCTGTTCCATAACCTGCATTAGCTGTAAAATCATAGCCGGGATATTGCTGATCATATTCCTTCATCAATTCATCCCGTGTCACCTTGGCCACTATAGATGCAGCTGCGATGGAGAGGGAGTTGGCATCTCCTTTGATGATTGCTGTTTGGGAAATCAGCAAATCCAGTTTCATGGCATCTATCAAGAGGTGATCAGGTTGCGGATTGAGCTGGGAGATTGCTTCTTTCATGGCTAGTTTGGTTGCTTCATAGATATTGACTTGGTCAATGACTTGATTATCCATGATTCCAATGCCGATTGCTAAGGCTTGGTCTTGAACAGCATGATAAATTTCCAGATGTTTCTTTTTGGGGATCTTTTTGCTATCGTTGAGGCCTTTAATCTTACAATTTTGGGGCAAGATAACGGCTGCAGCGACTACAGGTCCAGCCAGAGGACCACGTCCAACCTCATCAACACCTGCTATAAAGGTAAATCCTTGCTTGTAAAGCTCTTTTTCATAGGAAAGCATAGTTTCCAGGCGAAGGTCTTCATCCAGTTCAGCCTGAATGGCTTTTTTACGTTTGTTGATTTCTTTTTGAACTCCAGAACGACTATCCTTTTCCAGTTCAAGAAAAAGGGGATTGTCTAAGTCTTTGACAGTAGCAAGAAGTTCTTTAATTTCTTTAATCGTCGTCATCGATGTCGTCCAATGTATCTAAGGTGTAGTTACCGAGTTTCCCATCACGAACTTCCTTGACGAAGAGGCTGTAAAAGCGGTCGTAATCATCTCGGAAACCAAGGGCACGGGTCATATCCATGATGATAACAGGTGCTTCTTCTTCTATCTTCATTTGTTTGAAGCGTTCAGCTAGCTTTTCTGGATAATGTTTTTTGAAATAATTGAGACCAAAAATGGTCACTTCATCCATAGGAAGCAACTGGTCTTTAATGGCTCCAGTCAAGGCTAGTTTCAAAGCAACGGTTTCGTCTTCAAATTTAGGCCAGAGAATCCCTGGTGTGTCTAAAATTTCAAGGTCTTTGTTGGTTTTGAGCCACTGTTGCCCCTTGGTAACACCTGGTTTATTGCCGACAACCGCAATCTTTTTCCCAGCCAAACGGTTCATAAGAGTTGACTTACCGGCGTTTGGAATTCCGATAATCATGGTCCGCAAGGTTTCAATCTTGATACCGCGTTCTTTCTGGCGTGCAATCTTATCAGCCATGAGCTTTTTAGCAGCATCAGTAACAACTTTTACAGTTACTTGCTCTTTGGAGTTGATAGCCAGAGTTTGGATTCCCTGTGATTCAAAGTACTGACGCCATTCTTTGGTCATTGCGGGGTCAGCAAGATCTGCCTTATTCAAAATCAAAAGCTTTGGTTTATCCCCCACAATCTTAGTTAACATAGGATTTTGACTAGATAAAGGTAGCCGAGCATCCACCAAAATCGTCACAAAATCAACAAACTTAAGATTCTCCTGAACTTGCCGCCGAGCCTTAGACATGTGGCCCGGAAACCATTGAATAGTAGCCATAATATTTTCCCCTTCCGACTAAAAAAAACGTAGTAAAAACGTTTTCTTTCTTACTACCTATTCTATCATAAATGAGGAACTTTTGCATAGGCTTTGACCATAATAAATGACAAATAATATAGGTCCGACACATCCTTGATGCCAGTCACGATTTACTTGACTTTTTTTGCTAACAGGTATATACTTAGTGTATACTAATTCGTGGAGGTAGTGCAATGAATACAGTAAAGACTCGGAAGGTAGGGAATTCTCTCACTGTGACTATTCCTAAAAATTTGGGGATGACAGAAGGTCAAGAAATGGTTGTCTACAAAGGGATTGACGGAGTCATTGTCTTAGCTCCAAAACTGAAAGATCCTTTTGATGGGATTACTGATTTGAGAATGACAAATGATTTTGAAGGGGTAAGGTCACTTGATAGCGAAATCTGACTATATTCCTGAAAAGCAGGATATCATTTGGCTGGACTTTGATCCATCAGTCGGTCGGGAGATTCAGAAAAGGCGACCTGCCTTGGTAGTTTCTAGGAGAGAATATGCCTTGCAAACTGGTTTTGTAGCTGTCTGTCCTATCACTCATGGCCAACAACGTTTGGCTGAAAAAGGCTTGCTCGTTCCTGTCTCGTCGGACAAGGTAGATGGCGCTGTCAATCCATTTCAACTGTATACCTTTGATTTTCGGATGCGTAATGCTCAAAAAATAACAAGAATGGACACACAATGTTTTCAGAAAGTCGTCCAACTTTACCAGTACATCTTTGGAGATACTTAAATCCTATCATGCATAGACAAGGTAGGATTTTTTCTATATGAGTAACCTATCTAAAAACGGATGAAGACAATTGAGGAGAATCCCTCTAGTCCAACTTTCTTGTGCAGATGATAGATGTTCTGCCTGAAGGCATTCTTTTAGAAAATCGCGGACTTGTTCTGGAGCAATCTCAAACTCAAAGGCCTTCATCTTGTAGAAAAAGTCGATGAGATGCTCAGATAAGTAACCATCTGAAAAGGGTACTTCTCCACTTTTTCGATACTCTAGTAAGAGTTGAGAAAATCTGGCTTTATCATCAGGCAAATCACGAAAATAGGAATTAAGAAGCCAAGTCTGCTTCTGCTTTCGTTCAATAGGATCTTGATTTGCAATTCGCTGATTCTTTTCCAGCTCTTTCTGGTTTTGTTTAGCCTTGATAGCCCGTTCGTCTCTATTCTTACCAAAGAGGATTTTTTCCCATTTTCGTTCTTCTTGGGTCAAGGTTTCTGTAAAGCCAAAGTAATCTTGATAGGCTCGTTCTGCGGGACCCATGGCAAGAATGAGGTTGTCAGCGTATTGCTTGGCGATTTTATCTCTTTTCTTGCGTTCTTTCTCTGCTTGAATCCGTAGATGCTGCTCGTAGTCGATTTTCTCCTTGCCTAGTTTGACAAGGTAGAGTTGGTCATCGGTCTTACCAAGTAAAAAAGGTTTGATACACTTTTCCAGCACTTCTTCCATACGAGCCTTCTTCTTTGGATCTGCCTTGGTCCAACTTCCCCCTTGAAAGACCTCTAGGAAGAGCTGATAGTCTCTCTCAGGCGCGAATTGATTGCCACGATTGGCTTTGAAAACACCTTTTTCCCAAAACCATTTTAGAAGTCGTTCGTCAAAATCGCTTTTAGTGACCTTGATTTTTTCCTTTTTCTGGGCCTTTCTAGTCAGATTTTCAACTTTTCTGAGTAGTTTTTCTTCCTCTTCCAATTGCTGGTCAAGGGTCAATCGATGAAAATGACGAACACAGTCGCTTCCTATAGGGAAGAGACGTTGGCCTGTGACTCCATTAAAGAGTTCGTAGGCGTATTTTATGGCATTCCCGCAGACGCAATTACTACGGCCAATGCCATTAAAAATCAAGGAAACTTCATTCCATTCCTTGGTAGCTTGATCCCAAGTATCGGCTTTTGAAGCCTGTAAAACCGCATCGTGCAAGGATTTTCTAACTGGAAGTGTCATGAGGTCTCCTTTCTAATACTCAATGAAAATCAAAGAGCAAACTAGGAAGCTAGCCGTAGGCTGTACTTGAGTACGGCAAGGTGAAGCTGACGTGGTTTGAATTTGATTTTCGAAGAGTATAAATTATACTTTTACAACTTGAACCTCATCTTTTCCGAGTAAAATCAAGTATTTTTCAATGTTTTCTATCGAATAGGCTCTAGATAAAGCCTCTCCGTATAGGGCTAACTGACCACGATAGCGGTCTATGAGTTGACTTGGTTGATCGTAACGGTCTGTCTTATAGTCGAAAAGAATAATTCTGTCCTCATAAAGTAAATAGCCGTCCAAGATCCCACGAACAACAAAGTCTTCCTGACTCTTTTGATCTTTTTTGAGCATAGAGAAAGGTTGCTCGCGATAAAGATGGTCTGTATTAGCAAGAATTTCCTGACCAAGTGCTGTGTTAAAGAAAGCTAGGATTTTAGCAAGATTGATTTTTTTTCTAACAGCTGGACTAGTCTGAACTTGTTTGAGAGTTTCTGTCAAGCTAGCAAGTGTTGGTTGCTGACTAAGGTCAATTCTCTGCATGAGTTCATGAGTGGCACTACCAACCTCAGCTCCAGTTACCTTTTCTTTAGTTGAAAAATCTGGTAAATCAAAGCTGATTTGCTTCTCCGGTGATTGAGTTTGGTTAGTAATTTCTACCCCTTCCATATCCATAACGGGTTCGTAGAATTTCTTGATTTGGCTTGGGGTTTGAACACTAGGAAGCTCAATGGCTGCGCGGTGAAGAGTATTATAAACTTCCACTTCTTTCAGCATTTCCAAAGCTTCTTTGATAGTTTCAGACTGGCGGTTGTCTGCTTGAGAGCTGTCTTGTAAAGGGCTCTTGTTTTCCAATTCCCCGATAGCTTCTCTAGTCAACTGGTCTTCACCAACAAAGCGATAGCTAAAGTTGAGATTGTCCTTGGCAAAAACTTTACTGATAGCCCAGATCCAATCTTGGAAATTTCTTGCTTGCAGTCTGGTATTGCTATCTAATTTTCCGTTGTTTGCTGCTGGGTATTCCTTGGCTTCTAGCTTTTCACGAGACCCCTTACCGACAAGATAAAGTTTTCTCTCCCCCCTCGTCATGGCAACATACAGCAGACGCATCTGCTCTGAATAGCTAGCCAATTGCAGTTCTTTCTCATTCTGGATATAAGTTAGACTAGGAATGGAAAGTTTGATGGTTTTAGGATAGTGTGCTTCCACTGCTCCTGTTTTCACCTTGGCAATATATTTGACACCAAGCCCATTTTGACGGCTGAGAATGACGTCTGACATTGAGTCTTGCTTGTTGAAGTCCTGATCCATATTGAGGATAAAGACATAGGGGAACTCCAGCCCTTTGCTCTTGTGAATGGTCATAAGTTCCACGGCATCTTTAGGCGGTGCGACAGCTACGCTTGCGAGGTCATGCTGAGCCTCTAAAACTTGGTCAATCATACGAATAAAACGAGACAAGCCTTTGAAATTGCTCTTTTCAAACTGGTCAGCACGTAGCGCTAGGGCATAGAGATTAGCCTGCCTAGCAAGTCCGTTTGGCAAGGCTCCAACATAGTCATAATAAAAACGGTCATTATAAATCTTCCAAATTAAGTCATAGAGAGAGTGGGTTTTGGCATATAAGCGCCAAGAATCCAAGATATCCATGAATTGATTTAATTTTTCTGCTAGATCTGTGTGAATTAACTCTTTCTGGTTAGCTGCTTGTTTATGAGCATTGACAAGCTTCTCGTAAAGATTCTCTTGCACCTTATCTTCTGCTTTCTGAAGGGACAAGCGTGCCAACTCGTCCTCATCAAAACCAAACATAGGAGACTTCATAAGGGCAACCAAGGCATAGTCTTGCAGGGGATTGTGGATGACACGAAGAGTGTCCAGCATGACTTGTACTTCTAGGGATTGGAGATAATTGTTTTGCTCACCGTCGGTTTTAACTGGAATTCCGTACTCAGACAGGGCGAGGAGAATCTGGTCATTTCGACTGCGGCTAGAGGTCAAAAGGGCAATTTTTTTGAAGGCAACACCTTTTTCCTGATGAAGTTTCAGGATTTCCTTGATGACCAGGCGCATTTCACCAGTGAGTTTCGTTTCTGCTTGGCTCTCTTCCTCCTCTTGCCCACTATCGTCCTTATCGTAGAGGAGAAATTCTGCCTTGTTGTCTGGATTGGGAGTTAGTTTGCTATTGGCAAAAACAAGCTGGTGCATGCTGTCATAGTTGATTTCTCCAATCTCTTGGTCCATGAGTCGTTCAAAGACATGGTTGGTTGCAGATAGCACTTCCGAACTACTACGAAAATTTTCCTTGAGGAGAATCAACTTGCCTTCTTGAGGATTATGCGCATAGCGTTGGAATTTTTCATTGAAAATCTGCGGATCTGCCTGACGGAAACGGTAGATGGACTGCTTGATATCTCCCACCATAAAGCGATTGTGACCATTCGACAGCAATTCCAGCATTCGTTCTTGAATGTGGTTGGTATCCTGATACTCATCGACCATGACTTCGTGGAATCGTTCCTGATAAGCCTCGCGAACTTGTGGGAAATTCTCTAAAATCTCAATGGTGTAATGACTGATATCAGCAAATTCAAATGCATTTTCCTGGCGTTTACGTTCGCGATAAACCTCAACAAAATCACTCATAAAGGTTTGGAAGGTTTTAGCTAGCTCCCAAGTATCTTCATGATAACGTTCTTGATAGTCGAGAATGGTTATCTGGTCCGCCAGTTGTCCTAGTTTAGCAAACTGGGCTTTTCTCTCATCGTTATAGGCATCAGCCAGTGGTTTCAAATCGGCCTTACGACTAGAATTAGCCAGAGCTCGACCATTTTTTTCCTTAGAGATGGCGACAATACGCGCAAGAACTGCTTGATAAGCCTGGCTATCGGACTCTTGATTTAAGGAGCTAATTTCATCCAGAACCTGTTGCACAGCTTCTAAATAGGCAGCTTTGGGAAACTCCTTGGCATCATTATCCAGATGATAACGGAAAAAGCTTTCCAAATTCCAAAGCGCTTGCTTGATTTGCTCGGTCAGTTTGTCTTTTTCATTTGCAAAGTCAGCTTCCTCAAACCCTTTGAGAAAAGACTCGTTCAACCATTTTTGTGGACTGCTGGTGGATTGGAGGAAATCATAGATTTTGTAGACTTGTTGGCGCAGACCACGTTCATCCTTGCCTCGTCCAGCAAAGTTCTTCACCAAACAGCTAAATTTCTCTTTATTTTCACCTTGGTAATGGGTTTCAAAAACCTGATGAAAAACTTCGTTCTTTAAGAGTAACTGTTCACTTTCATTTTGTAGAATACGGAAGTTCGGTGCGATATCAATCAGATAACCATGCTTGCCAAGGAATTTTTGTGTGAAGGAGTCCATGGTTCCGATGGCAGCGTTTGGCAGGTCTGCCAACTGGCGTCCCAAGTGTTGTTTGAGATCGACATCATCGGTTTCTTGGATTTGTTGGCTGATTTTTTTCTCCAAACGTTCTTTGAGTTCTGTAGCAGCCTTGACGGTAAAGGTCGAGATAAAGAGTTGAGAAATTTCGACACCACGCGCTAACTGATCCAGAATACGCTCGGCCATGACAAAGGTTTTCCCTGAACCAGCAGACGCTGAGACTAGGATATTTTGCCCAGCAGTATAAATTGCTTGGATTTGCTCGGCAGTTTTCTTCTGTTCCTTGCTCGAACTCGCTTCTGCTTCTTGCAATTTTTTAATTTCTTCCTCAATTAAAAAGGAAATGGGCTTCATCGATTCAACTCCTCTCTCATTTTTTCAAACCAAGCTTGCTTGAGCTTTTCTCCGACTAGGCGCTTGCCATCAGCTAAGTCTAACTTCTCTAGGAAACGAGCTTGACCCAAGTGGTAATTGGCTTCAAATCCTGTAATGGCTTGGTGTTGCTGAACGTACGGGGCAATACTTCTGCCATTCTCTGTGTATGGATTGATGGCGAACTGGCCTTCTAGAATCTTTTCAGCTGCTTTCTTGTAAAGATGGGCATTGTAGTCTAGTAAAAGCTGGAATTCTTCATCGGTCAGCTGGTTGGCCTTGTTTTTGTTGTAAAATTCGCCCAAATGACTGCTTTCTTTCTCTAAAAAGAGTCCCTGGTATTTCATAGACTTGCTGGCTTCTGCTACTGCTCCAGTCAAACTCTTAACGGTCAACAGAGATTGGACGGGTTCAGCCATTTCCAAGTACATGGCACCGAAAAAGTTCTGCTCCCCTTCTCTTTTTAGGGCAGCAAGATAGGTTGGCAGCTGGGAATTAAGGCCATTAAAGAAATTCGGAAACTGGAACTGAGTTAAACTAGACTTGTAGTCTACCACTCCTAACGCTCCATCAGCTTTCAGGCGGTCAATGCGGTCAACCTTGCCTCGCACATGGACACTGCGACCATTATCCAATTGAATAAAGGCTTGATCTTTACCACCAAATGTTGCCTCCTCTTGGATGGTTTCGATAGTTGGATTATGACGAAGGATGTGGCCAGTGGTCCGAGCGACATCGAGAAGAACTTCCTTTGTAAACTGGGCTTCCAAACTTTCCTGATAAATGGCTTCAAATTCCCGTTCTTGGCTGGTTTCTTCAATAGCTTGTTCCAAACGTTGGTCAAAGGAATTTTCAGCCGGCAGCTTCAAGGCACGTTCAAAAATACGGTGTAAGAAATTCCCGTGACTGCGAGCATCTGGGCGAAGGCGCAATTCTTCCTGCAAACCTAAGACATAACGGAGGAAATAACTGTATTCATTGCGGTAAAACTCTGTCAAACCAGACGTAGACAGGTAAAACTCTTTGTCAGCTGGATAGAGAGCCTGCAAGGTCTCTTTCTCTAATGGCTTGCTGCTTGGGCTAGTTGGGAGTGCAGGATTTGTAAGACCTTTTTGGTCAAGTTTTTTCCCCATCACACGCGCCAGAACCTTGACAAAGGTCAAATCTTGCTCAGTATTACTTGTCTCGCCCTGCTGATGATAGGCAACCAGACTAGACAAAAGGCTGTGATATGAACCCATATCATCCTTAGACAGACTTTTTTGATGAATCTTCTTCTCTATTCGGCTAAATCCAAAACTCACCAGTTCCTGAAGATAGGCCGATTCCTTGCTCTCATTTTCATTGAGGAGACTTGGAGAGGATAACACCAACTGCTTAAGGGCAGCATTGACTAAGGAAAGCATGGTATAGCGATTTTTCTTGAGATTTTCACTACTTGCAATCAGTAATTGCGCTCCATCTTCAGTCGCTTGGTTTAGGCTTTGTCGTTCTTCATCTGTTAACAAACTGGTGTTTTGCGCGATTTTTGGCAAATGATCCTGAGTCAGTCCAATGGCATAGACAAAGTCAGTGGTCAGAGGGGCAATCAAATCATAACTCTGCACCAGAACGGTATCAACAGTTGCTGGAATGGTGCGATACTGAGACAAACTCATCCCAGAATGGAGCAAGGCTAGGAAATCCTCCAGACTAACTTGTGAACCTGCAAAAACGGTCGCAAATTGTTCTAAAACATGGCAGAAGGCTTTCCAAACTTCGGCTTGTCTTTCCTGTTCTAGAGTTTCCATAGTAGCTGTCAATTCTTGCATCTGCTTGCTTAAAGCAGCATTTTTTAGAAAAGTATTCCACTTTTGCAAGAGATTTTCAGTCTTTTGCTTCCGACTAGCAAATAAGGTTTCAAGTGGCGCCAAAACTCGCAGACGAAGAGAATTTAAACGCTCTAAATCAAATTTTCCATGGTGGGATTTGGTAAAGGTCTGCTGAAAAGAAGGCAAGCCATTGATGCCAAGATAGCGGAGATATTGCTCAAAAGCATCAATATCCGCTTGGCTAAGGTCGGTATATAAACCTGTTCTAAGAAGGTTAATCAAATCCTCCTGACGGAAACGGTAACGTTTCAAACGCAAAATAGATTCGACATACTGAGTCAAAGGATGATGGGCCATGGATTCACTTCTACCTAGATAGAAAGGAATCTGGTACTGGTCAAAAATGGTTTTCAGCGATAACTGGTAAGAAGCCACATCCCCCAGCAGAATGCGAAAATTCTTGTAACTCAGTTCTGGATGGTCATGTAATTTCTGACGAATAGCGCGAGCCACCAACTCCAACTCTTCCTTTTGTGTCAAACAAGACCAGATTTGCAGATTTCCACGGTCCTTCTCATTGATATCCAAGGTAAGTTCTGAAAAGTCATAAGAAGACTCCAGCAAACGAGAGGTCTTATCAAAACTATCCATTTTCTCATGAGTCTGAGAACGATCCTGAGCAGGTGTTTGGTATTTTGCCCCCAAATGATGAAGAAATTCCACACTGGCTTGGTAGAGATTCCCTTCAGTGAACGGACTGGTATAAGCCTTCTTGCTTGCATAGGCCCCAATAACAATCTCAACACCCTTGCCAAGAAGTAGATCCACTACACGCTCTTCCTCGGCAGAAAAACGGGTAAAGCCATCAATAACCAAGGCAATCTGACTAAAATCACTACTTACCTTGCCATTTTCAATAGCCTCAATCAAATGGGACAACTGACTTCCCTGAGCCAACTGACCTTGATTGAGATAGGCAGTCACTTTCTCAAAAATCAAGAGTAAATCTGCTCGTTTATCCTCATCCGTCAAACTTTTCAAGTCTAAAAAATTCATCTGAGCAGTTGTCATCTCATGATAAAGTTCAACCAACTGCTGGATAAATTGAAGATCCTGCTTAATGGCACCATAAACACGTAAGTCCTTGGGATCGAGTTCCGCAAGGCACTTATAAAAAGCCATCCCAAGACCGATGTCATCTAGACTCGTCTTAGCTGGCAAATCATTTAAAACCAGGTAACGAGCCATCTGAGTGAAACGCGTGACGGTAATCGCAAAAGAAGCCTGCTGGGACAAGCATTCCAGCACGGCGCGTTCCTTTTCAAAAGAAAGAGAGTTGGGGGCGATGTAGAAAACCCGCTTGCCTGCAGCAACTAGCTCTTCTGCCTCTCTCGTTAAAATTTCAGTCAAAGAAGTCCGAATATCAGTATAAAGTAATTTCATCTCAGCCTCGTTTGGTTTATCAAAGTTTCTTACTCTATTATAGCAAAGTTCGCTTCACAGTCCAAATCCAAAATTCTAGTTGACAATCATTTAATTAGCAAATCAATCATGCTTCATCATCCACTTTCATATGCTGAAAGATATGGAGGAAAAAGTCTTTGGAAATTTCAAAATGCCCATAACGAAGTCGAGAAGTATAGTCTTTCCATTCAGGATGTTGTCTGGCTATTTCTATGGAGCAATCTTTGACTGGTTGATAATACTCGACATTTCGTCTAAAGGGGGAAAATCCTTCAAATTGCTCTACTTGATAGGCTTTGTCATCTATAATTTTACCTACGGCCACAAAAGCCTGTAACTTATCTTGACCATTCATATCGTATTTTGGACTATAGTATAAAAGATAGTCACCTTTTTTCATACGGTTTAAGGGGCCGCCCTTTCCATGACAGACCTGACAAAAATTTCCTTCAACTCCTCTTAAAACATGGTTCTTTGAAACAACTCCAACCCAATATCTAGGCATTTTTATCCTCCAACTCTACTAAAAAGCGATTAAAAACTTCTCTATCGTTAGATAGTTTTTCAAAAAATTCTTCATCAACACCTTCTACTAAAGGTAAAGCTTGATTGACCTTCTCTGCGCCAGACTTCGTCACTGAGACTAGTTTTGCCCGACTATCCTTTGGATGTTGATCGCGTTTAATGTAGTCTTTCTTCTCCAGTAGTCTAACAATCTGGGAAACCGTCATGACATCCATACCAGAGAACCGAGCAATATCAACTTGCGTTACATATTCCTCTCTATTAGACAGAAACAAAAGCGAAGTCAAAACGATAAATTGAGGCAAAGTGAGGCCAACTGATTTCAAGACTCTTTTCAAATTGCTTTCCCACTTGTTGTAGACTTTGATGAAAAGAAGACCTGTAGACTCTGTTTCATCATTTTTGTAAATTGAATTAAAGTGATACTTTGACATTTTTTCTCCTTAAATATTAAGTATACATATTATATAAGAATTTATTTTCTTTTTCAAGAAAAGGAAAGTCAAATGTTACTATTCTGTCAGACATTTCATAGTCTATATGCTATAATAAAAGCAAAACACCTAGAAAAGGAAGTCTTATGATTAAACTACTAGCCTTGGATATGGACGGAACCCTCCTTAACGAAGCCAAGGAAATTCCACAAGCCCACATTACTGCCATTCACCAAGCCATTGAAAAAGGTGTCAAACTGGTTCTCTGTACAGGTCGCCCGCTTTTCGGTGTCCTTCCCTACTATAAAAAACTAGGACTGGACCTCCAGAACGAGTACGTCATCGTCAATAACGGTTGTTCAACCCACCAGACCAGTGACTGGAGTCTAGTGGACTGGCAGGAACTCAGTCCAGCTGACATTGAATACCTCTATGACCTAGCTGAAAAAAGCGACGTCCAGTTAACTCTTTTTGATGAGAAACATTATTTTGTCCTCGGTGGCAAGCCTAATGAAATTGTTCAAAATGATGCCAAGCTCGTCTTTTCAGACCTGACTGAAATTTCACTTGAAGAAGCCACCAGTGGTAAGTACCGTATGTTCCAAGGCATGTTTTTAGGAACAAAAGAGCAAACAGACGATTTTGAGCAGCGGTTTGCTGAGGAACTCTGCCAACGATTTAGCGGAGTTCGTTCACAGCCTGTCATTTATGAAGCCATGCCACTTGGAACGACAAAGGCTACTGCTCTTTCTCGACTAGCAGCGATTTTGAAGATCGAGCCCTCAGAAATTATGGCCATGGGCGATGCCAATAACGATATAGAAATGCTTCAGTTTGCAGGACTTGGCATTGCAATGGGAAATGCCAGCGACCATGTCAAATCCCTTGCTAATGACGTTACAGCCAGCAACGAAGAAGACGGCGTTGCGCGTGCCATTGAGAAGTATATTTTATAGAAAAAAAAGCCCAGTTCAATGTCAACTGGGTTTTGTTTCTTTTAAGAATTACAAAACTTTAGAAACTCTTTAGAATTACTTGAGCTTTCTTTGATTTCTATAGCTTATACTAAAGTTAGAAAAATAAATCAAAAGGAGAAAATCATGAAAACAGTACTCGAAATTCATGGACTGACCAAACAATTTGGTAACCAAGCTATTCTTCAAGATCTTAGTCTAACCATAAAAGAGGGAGATATTTATGGTCTAATTGGAAAAAATGGAGCAGGTAAAACTACTCTTATTAAAATCATTACACAATTATTGTTTGCGGACAAAGGTACAGTTTCCCTCTTTTCTAGCAAAGAACAAAATGAGTGGACCAAGGCATTATCTCAAGTGGGTTCTGTTATCGAATCACCTGTAGCCCATAATCACTTAACAGCTTATCAAAATCTGAAATATTATTGTATGATTCGTCATATTCCAAATGCTGATAAGGTGATTCATGAGACCTTGGACTATGTTGGCTTGTCAGATACAGGGAAAAAAGTCTTTCGTGATTTCTCACTAGGAATGAAACAAAGACTTGGCATCGCCATTGCCCTCCTATCAAAACCCGACTTCCTGATTCTTGATGAACCTATTAACGGTCTCGACCCAATTGGAATCAAAGAATTTCGCCTCATGATTCAGCGGCTCAATCAAGAAAAAGGAATAACTATCCTCATCTCTAGCCATATCTTGTCAGAACTCTATCTCTTAGCTAATCGCTTTGGTATTCTGGATCAAGGTAAGATTATCCGTGAAATCAGCAAAGCTGAGTTTGAAACACTGAGTGAGGATTATATTGTGCTTAAAACAAGCGACAAAGAAAGAGCTTGTCAGGTATTGAAAGAACAAATCAAGCTCCAGTTTAAGGTTGTAAACCCTGAAAATGAAATCCATATCTTTGGTAATGAACAAGATGTCAAACAGATTCTCAAGCAACTAACTTTGTCCGATGTTGCTATTGATGAGATATACTTTGCCCGTCAAAACCTAGAAGAATACTTCACACAATTGGTAGAATAGGAGAAAAATCATGATACATACCATTCAAGCAGATTTTTACCGTCTTTTCCGCTCCAAAGGATTCTGGATTACAGAATTCATTCTCTTTGTACTTATGTTACTGGGTGCTACTATTGGCGCTACAGGGCATCTAATGTCAGTTCAAGCAGCACCACCTGAGCTTCCTACCCATGGTTGGAATGGGATAGAAGCTCTAATCAACGCGTCAAATAACGGCTCAAACCTCGTTTTCCTCTGTATTATTCTAGTGTGTTTAGTTCTTGGGGTCGATCTAATCGGCAAGCTTTATAAAAATAGTTTGACAGTTGGTGTTTCTCGTACAGAATTTTTCCTTGCTAAATTCTTTGTACTAGCAAGTATCGCTCTCTTACAACTCATCACAAGTCTTGTGATTGCCTTTATTCCCGCGACTCTACTAAATGGACTTGGTACAATACCTGATGGTTTTGTTACTAATCTCCTCTTGACGATTTCCCTTCAATTTCTATGCCTTCTCGCTTGGCTTTCGATTGTCTCCTTTATTCTCTACCTAACTCATTCTTATCTTGCCGTATTTATTGGTTATCTGATTAGCTCTATCGTCCTTTCTATTCCAATTCTTGTTTTCCCAGACATTGAAATTCTTAGATATTTAATTCTAGATTTTGCCTATGCTATGACCACTAATAGTCAAGCTATTCTCTATACCATCACGGTTTGCGTAACAGTCATACTTTTCTTCTCTTTCAGTGGACTGATTATTTTCAAGAAGAAAAGCTTATAAAAAGGACCTCCTCTAGGATATAGAGGAGGTTTCTTCTGTTAAAGATAAATAAAGACTGAAAACCATTCTCCATCAGTGGCTAGCTTCATATCCGCTCCAAGAAGATGAACTAATTCCTCAGTAATATAGAGACCTAAACCAGAGGATTCTTCGGTATCTGACATATTTTCAGAATAAAAACGATTGCTGAGATTGTCTATATTCTTGATAGGTTTTTTGACTAGATTATCAATTTCCAAAACAAGTCTATTTTCTTCCTTTTTCAAGGAAAGTCGAGCCTTCTCCTTGCCGTGCTTGAGAACATTTCCAAGGAGGTTTTGTATAATTCGATCAAGCAAGTCCTCATCAGTCGTCGTTTTCAATCCTGGTTCAACGTTAAAATCAAGAACAATATGTGAAGATTGAAAAACGTCGTAATAAGCTAAAGTCTTTTTCGTTATAAAAGTTGATAAATCAGGTTCTTCCAGTTTCGGTTTGACTGCGCCTTCCATCAAATGACGGTATTCGAGGAGAGCCTCCAACCGTTTGGAAACCAAATCCTGATGATGGGCTATTTTATTTAAGGTTTCTGAACTATTATCGGGGTGTTTTATTAGTTGCTGAGTGTATCCTGAAGCGATTGTTAAAGGTGTCCGAATATCATGAGCAATGTTACTGATTGCCATATCTAGGGTGCGTTTTTCACGCTTCATGATTAGCTGGTTTTGCTCCACTTCTTGAAATAGATTCTCAATTTGGTTATGTAGACGCAAAATGGTCTTTGAAAAGAAATTTACACCGATCCTCTTCATGCTACCAGAGCGAATCTTTTCTTCGATTTGTCTGCTTAAATCTCTAATTGCTATATGATAGCGAATCAAAGAAATCGCCAAAATGATGTTAATGAGGAGCAATATAGATATCAAAATGTAAATCATTACTTATCTCCTTTTAATCGAACACCAACTCCCCAAACGGTTTCGATGTACTCGTGATTTGGATCCAGTTGATGCAGTTTTTTACGGAGATTGCTTAGATGGGTGTTGAGCGTATTGTCTCCAGGCAGGTAACTTTCTTCCCAAATCAATTCATAGAGTTCTTCCTTGGTGAAGATCTTTTTAGGGTACTGGAGCAAGATTTGGAGAATCTGACACTCTTTCTTTGCAAGGCGAATGGTTTCAGTTGGGTTACTTATTTCAAAACTATCCGCATCGAACTGGATATTTTTAAAGTTTTGTACGAAGTTATCAATTTCTCTTCGATCTCCTGACTGATGTTCACCACTTTGGCGTAATTGCACGGTGACTCTGGCAAAGACTTCGTCCAAATCAAAAGGTTTTACTACATAATCATTGGCACCGTCTAGTAGATATTGGCTGATGAGCTTTTTATCACCTAAAGCAGTAAGCATGATGACCGGAGTCTGACTAGTTTGTCGAATAGCTTGCAAGACTTGGTCGCCATTTTTCCCAGGGAGCATGATATCTAGCAAGACGAGATCAATGCCACCTTTGTCAAATTGCATGATACCTTCTGTCCCAGAAAATGCTTGAATCACCTCGTGTTCCTCTGCAAGAAGGGTTCTTAAGATTTCCTGGATTTCATTATTATCTTCAATTACAAGTATGCTCGCCATAAACCTCGTCCTTTCTAAAACTATTATAACATGTTTTGTTGGGAATTCCAGATACAGAAAAGCTCCTCTCACATTTTAAGCAAGAAGGAGCTAATGAGTATTGAATCTACTTAACTAAATAAGCAATCAAGGCTATAATCCATAGATGCGCTGGGTAGAAAATATAAAAGAAATATTTACTCCAACTAGTTTCTTTTCCTCGCTGTCCATTATACAAAGCCATAAAAGGAAAGACGGTGATAAAGAGCCAGTCAGAATTGTAAAGCATCATTTCCAGTGTTTGGTGCCAAGTGTCGTAAATTTGGATGGAAGTCACTAACAAGAAGGCCCACAGAAAGGCATAGAGGAGATTTCGCAATCCTTTGCGGTTTCGACAAGAGTAACTAATCAAGAGAAATGGTAGCATGGTGATACCACCCTCAGTAAAAAGACATCCGACAATCAAGAGACCTGCAACCCCAATCCGACGCCACAACTTCTCTTTTTTATCCAACTCTTTTCTGGGAAAACCAATCCAAAGCATGGTAACACCGATGGCCAAAGTCAAGAAAATATTATTAGTAACCATTACACCCTTAGAGGCAAACAGAGTATTGAGAAGGCTATTTCCAGCAAACATGATCAGCGCCCAAGACCAGAGACGGATGAGGTAGTTTTTCAAGTTTCGAGTATAGATAAAACCTTCCATAGCCATATACGCAAACCAAACTCCCACACAACGGGTCAAGGCGTGAAAGATACCTTCCCACAAAGGAGAAACGATCCCGGTGATATGAGGGATATGGTCCAGAACCATTACTGCCGCCATCAGATACTTCAACTGTGTCGCATTCCATTTTTTCATAATAAACCTCTTTCTTTTTTATCTACATAGAGTATAGCATACATTTCCGCGTATAATCGTACACCTATCTTACATTTAAAAAGCCTATCTTACATTTTTGTAAGACAGGCATGAATATTAAATGTTTATTATGAAATTTACCTTCTAGTCCGTAATTCGTTGGTACATTTCGGGTCTTCTATCAC
Source organism: Streptococcus sp. SO2 (assembly GCF_030440025.1). The sequence continues at coordinate 30,011 of NZ_JAQFJH010000001.1, read as the reverse complement.
GAAACAGTCCCCAATTTAGGCGCTCGCTTGCTCCCTTATCAAGGTCATAAGTTGCTAACAGAACAGCTTCTCCTTGTCTTTCAGCTCTCTCTAGAATAGCTCCTGTTTCATCCGTCATAAAGGAGGAACCGTAGAAGTCAAGACTAGAACTCTGTCCGCCATTTTCCTCACTAGGAGTGACTTCTTCCAAACCGTAACGATTGGCTGCAATGACTGGGACAATATTTGCTGCTGCGTGCCCTTGCATGGTACGTTGCCAGTGACCGCAACTATCCGTATCTAAGATAGGCTCTGAACCGATAGCGGTTGGGTAAAAGAGCAATTCTGCCCCATTCAACGCAAGACAGCGCGCCGTTTCAGGAAACCATTGATCCCAACAGATGCCAATCCCAATCTTAGCATAGCGAGTATCCCAGACCTTGAAACCAGTGTTACCAGGCGTAAAGTAAAATTTTTCTTGATAATAATGATCATCTGGTATGTGGGTCTTCCGATAAACGCCCAGCACTTCTCCATCAGCATCAATGACGGCGATTGAGTTATACAAGACATTGCCATCTTTCTCGTAGAAACTGATGGGTAAAACGACCTTTAGCTCCTTGGCAATGGTTTTAAAATGCTGAATGGCTGTATTTTCTGTCACCGACTGAGCATGCTGGTAGTAGTCATACTGGCGTTCCTGACAGAAATAGGGACGTTCAAACAACTCGGGCAAGAGAATAATTTGTGCGCCTTGTTCTGCAGCTTGACGTACTAGACGTTCCGCTGTTTGGATATTTGTCGCCACATCCTTGGCGCATTGCATCTGGATCGCTGCAACTTTTACATTTCTCATCTTTTTCTCCTATTCTGGGATTTGTTGGGTGATACAGTGAATATTGCCACCACCTAAGAGAATATCTCTGGCTGGAATTCCTACGACCTTACGGTCTGGGAAACACTTGCTGAGGATATCTAGGGCCACTTGGTCGTTTACATCCTCAAACTGGGGCACTAAGACAGACTTGTTTGCAATATAGAAATTGACATAGGAAGCTGCAAGACGTTCACCTGCATAACGCTCTTCTTCCCCTTCTTCATAGATGTAGCCTGACAAATCCTCTTCGGTTACAACTTGATGAAGCGCTGGGATTGGCAATTTATGAATGGTGAAGGTACGCCCTTTTGCATCTGTTTCTTTTTCTAAAAGCACAAGATCAGCTGCAGACACGGCATACTGAGGATCGCTTTTGTCGTCTGTCCAAGCTAAAACAAGTTCTGCAGGACCAACAAAGGCTGCAACATTGTCAACGTGTTCATTGGTTTCGTCCTGATAAATACCATAAGGAAGCCAAATAACTTTTTCAGCGCCAAGGCTCTCTAATAAGGTGTTTTCAATTTGCTCTTTAGACAGGTGGGGATTGCGTCCAGGACTGAGTAAGCAGCTTTCAGTCACAAGAATGGTCCCTTGACCATCGCTATGGATCGCGCCGCCTTCCAGTACAAAAGGTTTGGCATCATAAACAGGTATCTCTAAAACTTCTGCAAAACGACTGGCTACTTGGTTATCCTCTTCATAATCTTGATAAAGACCATCGACAGCACCACCCCAGGCATTAAAAGACCAATCGACTGCCAATCTTTCTCTTTTATCATTGACAAGAATAGTCGGCCCCGTATCACGCGCCCAGGCATCATTAGTAGGAATATCTAAATAAACAACCTTTTCTCCAAGATAGGATTGGGCTTCAGATAGATGGTCCTGCTCCACCAAAAGATAGACTCTTTCCCCTTCTGCTATGGTCTTGATAATTTGGCTAAATGCTTTTTTTGCAGCCTTTCCTTGAAAAGGCCATGAACCTGGTCGAGTCGGCCATATCATGAGGGTGCCATGATGGGGTTCATACTCTGCTGGCATACGATAGCCTAATTTCTTTGGACTGTCCATCATGATAACCTCCCTTTAAAGTCTTGATAACCGAAGGCTTTGACTAAGCTGCAGTCTCCCTGCTCGTCCATGAGATAGAGACTTGGCAAGCCAATACCATTAAAGGTATTATTTTTGACAAAGGAGTAAATAGCCATGTCTTCAAAGTAAAGTCTATCACCGATTTGGACTGGATTTTCAAAACTATAATCACCAATCACATCACCCGTCAGGCAGGTATTAGAAGAAAGTCTATAGGTATGGGCTTTTTCCTGCGGTTCAAATCCATTTCTCAGAGGTGGACGATAGGGCATTTCAAGTACATCTGGCATATGGCAGGTCGCAGAGGCATCTAAAACCAAAATATCCATACCGTTTTCGACAATGTCCAATACTTCAGTTGCTAGATAACCCGCATTGAGCGCAATAGCTTCACCCGGCTCGATATAGACTTCAAGATTGTAAGTTTCTCGGATACGCTTGATTTCTGAAATCAGCAAATCCACATCGTAGTCTTCTCTGGTGATGTGGTGTCCACCACCCATATTGAGCCATTTAACTTGATACAAATAGGGTCCAAACTGCGCTTCTACTGCTTTCAAAGTTGTCTCTAAATCATCTGAACCTTGCTCACAAAGAGTATGAAAATGAAGTCCGTCCACTAAATCCAACAAATCACTCGGTATCTTGTCTAGGCTAACTCCAAACCGAGATCCCGGAGCACAAGGGTCATAGAGCGCGTGATCACCTTGGGTAGAACATTGAGGGTTGAGGCGCAAACCGACACTGATACCAGCCTCTCGGCAACGAGGTCCATGTTTACGCAACTGTCTCTCTGAGTTGAAGACGATATGGTCCGTTATTTCCAGCAATTCCTCCAAGTCTGCATCCTTGAAAGCTGGAGCAAAGACATGGACTTCCCCCGGAAACTCTTCTCTAGCCAGCTTAGCTTCATAAAGTCCACTAGCCGTCGTACCAGATAGATACTGGCTAATCAAGGGATAGGTTTTATAGAGGGAATAAGCCTTTTGGGCAAGTAAAACTTTGCATCCAGCTTCTTCTTGTACATATTTTAGAATGCGACAGTTTGCTTCTAACTTGGCCAAGTCAATGACATAAGCTGGTGTGGGTACTTGTTCTAACTTCATTAGTCCACCATTTGCGGGTTTTCAACCACAACCCAAGGTAATCCATACTCATTCAAAGCTTCCATGAATGGATCTGGATCCAATTCTTCAAGGTTATAGACTCCAGGTTGTTTCCAAGTACCATTCATCACTAATTTTGTCCCAATCATAGCTGGAACTCCAGTGGTGTAAGAAATTGCTTGTGAACCAACTTCGGCGTAACATTCCTGATGGTCGCAAACATTGTAGATGTAGATGGTCTTTTCAACACCATCTTTTACACCTGTAAAGATACAACCGATATTGGTTTTACCAACTGTGCGTGGACCAAGGCTGGCTGGATCTGGAAGCAAGGCTTTCAAAAATTGGATTGGCACAATGTCTTGTCCATTAAAGTTAATAGCATCCGTACGAAGAAGACCAACGTTTTCCAAGCATTTCATATGCGTTAGATAAGATTGGCCAAAAGTCATAAAGAAACGAATCCGTTTGACTCCAGGAATGTTTTTGGCCAATGATTCAATTTCTTCGTGGTGAAGGAGATACATGTCTTTTTGTCCAACCTGAGGGAAATCGTACTCACGCTTGATTGACATGGCTTCGACTTCGACCCATTTTCCATCTTCCCAGTAAGAACCTGGCGCAGAAACCTCACGGAGATTGATTTCTGGGTTAAAGTTTGTCGCAAATGGATAACCGTGGTCACCACCATTACAGTCTAGAATGTCGATATAGTGGATTTCATCAAAATAGTGTTTGAGAGCATAAGCTGAAAAGACACTGGTCACACCTGGGTCGAAACCAGAACCGAGAAGAGCAGTTAAGCCCGCTTCTTTAAATTTCTCCTGATAAGCCCACTGCCACGAGTAGTCAAAGTAGGCTGTAAAACCAAGTTCCTTACAACGTTTCTCATAGATAGCGCGCCACTCAGGATCTTCTGTATCCTCTGCCTCGTAGTTGGCGGTATCGATATAGTGGACACCTGTTGCCAAGCAAGCATCCATAATGGTCAAATCTTGATAAGGCAGAGCTACGTTCAAAACAGCTTCTGGTTTGTAGCTTTCAATCAAAACAATCACTTCTTCAACCTTGTCAGCGTCAAGAGCAGCTGTTTCAATCTTTGTACTTGTTTTCCCTTCTAATTTAGCCTTCAAGTCATCACATTTCGACTTGGTGCGGCTAGCAATCATAATCTCTGTAAAGGTTTCGCTATCTTGGCAAATCTTTGAAATAGCAACTTGGGCAACGCCCCCACATCCAATAACTAATAAGCGACTCATTTTTTTCCTTCCTCTTCTTCTAAAATGTCCTCAACATACTTGGGCAACATAAAGGCTCCCACGTGTAAGTTTGCAGTGTAGTATTCTGTGAAAAGCTGGCGTTTTTTCCAGCCTTCCTTGTCAAAATCTTTAACAGGGTGATATTTTTTCGATGCAAATCCAAACAACCAATAGCCTGCAGGACTGGTTGGGATATGTGCCTGATAAACCCGGCTGATTGGAAAGGCTTGATTAACCTTACGGTGCATACTTCGACAAGCAGACTCATCCTCATCAAAGAAAGGACTCCCATGCTGGTAAATCATGATACCATCTTCTTTGAGAGCTCTGTAGCTATTGCCGTAAAATTCCTTGGTAAAGAGCCCTTCCGTATGTCCAAAGGGATCTGTCGCATCGTTGATGATAATATCGTAATCATCCTCGCAGTTCCGTAAAAAGCGTAGACCATTTTGGTAGTAAATGGTAACACGAGGATCATCTAGCCCTGCAGCAAAGTCTGGGAAATACTCACGACAAACCTCAACCAACATCTCATCTGGTTCTACAATATCGATTTGTTCCAATTCTGGATACAGTGTCAAAACTTGAGCAACACCGCCGTCACCACCCCCTATAACCAAGACTTTCTTTGGATTTGGGTGGACAGCCATGGGAACGTGGACCGTCATTTCGTTGTAGACAAAATCATCCGCATCTGAGAACAAGACATGCCCATTTAAAATCAGTATTTTCCCAAAAGCTGGTGTGTCTAAAATTTCGATATCCTGCCATTCACTTTTACCGGCGTAGAGTTGCTTGGCAGTTCTCAAGGACAATTTCACATCTGGAGTATGAACTTCAGAAAACCATAAATCCATCTAGTTCTCCTTTCTTTCAATGACATTGATGTGATTGACCTCTGGATCTTCCGTCCCTTGGAGGGAGCAACCACGCTCTTTGGCAAACAGGATATAATCCACAATTTCTCGTGTAATGCGTTCACCTGGTGCTAGGATTGGAATCCCTGGAGGATAGCACATGACAAATTCTCCACAGACCTGTCCAACAGACTCATCCAAGGTCAAACTTCTTCTCTCTGAATAAAAGGCTTCCTGAGGAGACAGGACTAACTCGGGCTGGATATATTCTCCAGCAATCAAATCTTTTCCATCTCTTGAGTAGAGTCTCTTGATATCCGCCAAAGCACCGACCAAACGTTCGATGTCTTGGATGCGGTCACCAATCGAAATATAAGCTAAGATATTCCCAATATCACCAAATTCGATCTGAATGTCGTATTCGTCTCGCAGGAGGTCATAAACTTCGATACCTGTTAAGCCAATACCCTGAGTGTAAACGGACAGCTTGGTCACGTCAAAATCACAAACAGACACACCGTCTATGAGCTCTTTTGAGTAGGCATAATAACCACCGATAGCATTGATTTCACGACGAGCATACTCAGATAGTTCAATGACTTTCTCAAAAGACTCTTTGCCACGAAGGGCTAAGTTGCGACGAGAAATATCCAAACTAGACATAAGTAGGTAAGAGGCAGATGTAGACTGGGTCAGGTTAATGATCTGACGAACGTACTCAGGATTCATCTGCTCCCCGATAAGAAGGATGGAGCTCTGGGTCAAACTCCCACCAGACTTATGCATAGAGACCGCCGCCATATCAGCGCCAGCATCCATAGCAGACAGCGGCAATTTATCTGTAAAATGCAAATGCGCTCCATGGGCTTCATCCACTAAAACCATCATGCCAGCTTCGTGAGCCATTTCCGTTAAACCCTTGAGGTCTGAACAAATCCCATAGTAAGTAGGATTGTTGATTAGGATAGCTTTAGCATCTGGATGTTCCTTAATGGCCTGTGCAACACGGTCATTTTCAAGACCTAAAGCGATACCGATTTTAGGATCCACACTCATCTCGATATAGATGGGAATGGCACCACATAGAACCAGCGCATTGATAGCAGATTTGTGAACATTACGTGGCAGAATAATCTTATCTCCTGCCTTACAGGTGGAAAGAATCATGGTCTGAACTGATGAGGTTGTTCCCCCAATCATGAGAAAGGCATGGGCTGCACCAAAAGCATCCGCAGCTAATTCCTCCGCATCCCGAATAATCGAAATGGGATGACCAAGATTATCCAAGGGTTTCATAGAATTGACATCAATGCCAACACATTTTTCTCCTAACAGTTCGACAAGTTCTGGATTTCCTCGTCCACGCTTGTGACCTGGCACATCAAAGGGGACAATCCTTTTCTTGCGTAGTTTGACCAAAGCCTCGTAAATTGGGGCTTGGTTTTGATCTAACTTCTTCAAGACATACTCCTTTACCGTATTTTTAGCACCTCAAGAAGATAAAGGCGACTAAAGGTTGACTTATGAAAAAAGAGCAGGTTTTCACCTGCTCTGCAATCTTCTGACGTGTGTATTTTGGTTTCTGTTGAGTATGTCTGTTCCTGATGTTTCCTAACTCTCTAGTAGCAAATATTACGTACTTTATTGATCGTTTCACAAGATGACGTGTGCTTTCACCACACTAAAATTTATGAATTAGGACAAGTGTCCTAACATCAACTTATAAAAGTAGGCTTTTAACCCTATCAATAATGTGGCTTTTCAACCACGCTTCGGCATTCAACCCTGCCTGTCCGTAGGCATTTTTTACTCGGGTTTATATTTGCTAGAAAACATCTTCTCATTTTCTAAGCCTTATAACTATATCATGTTTACAAGAGCTTGTAAAGGATTTTGTGAAACTTTTTTAAAGAATTTCTTTTTTTGTTCGCAAAATATTATTCAACAATAAAAAGAAATCGCTTTAAAGCGTTATAGACATAAGAAAAAAGAAACTACAACCATTAGCTGCTTCAATAATCTTAAAGTATAACTTGATATTGAAAATCAGTTCTTTTCATCAGATTTTATACACATTTCTAGCTAGGAAGTGCGAATCAACTGCTCCAATTCTACTTCTGAAAGCTGTCCTTGATTGTAAAGTTTTCTAAGTAAATCCTCATCTACAGTAATTGAATAGTAATCCGTCACAAACTCATGAAATTTCTCAAAACTGTCAAAGAAATAGGATAACAACCATTCGCCACCGTCCTGCTCTTGGTAGGTATTTTGATGCTCTTGACCGTCATACCAGATAAAGAAAGTTGTTTCATCTTTTTGCTCTTCTGAATATAGGTTTTGATACTTTACATCCAGTCCTTTATAAAATCCGTCTATGATGTCTTGATTCCACTCATCCGCAGCAAATTGACTCAAACTGCTTTCATGATCAAAGCCCTTTATAAGGATCATTTTATCAGTGAACATCACATCTAGAGAATCACCAGAACCATTGTCGATAAGGTAACGAACCCCATAGCTTCCCTCAGTCTTAACGATCAATCGAAGCCAGGTCTTGTTTGGATCTGTTCGATACTCATCAATGACAAGTAAGGCATCTAAACGTGTCTTAGCATTTTCCCATTCAATTCTTCCCATCTCTTTAGTCCTCCATCTTAAAGCTTAAAATCTATTATGCTTACAAATTCTATAACCAATTTCTATCTATCCCATCCGACTACACTGTGGAATATTTTCTTCACCAGACAAGTCATCAGGTGTACAATTTTCTAGATGTGCATTCATCACGCACCTGACTAACAGTTGGTAAAAGTAGTTAACAAATAGTCACTAAGACATTTCCTTTGAGAGTTAAGATTTTCTTATAAAAGTTTTTCATTTTTACAAAACAGGTTCGAATATCATCCTTGATTTCTTCCTCTTCATCAAGATAATCCCAAATATCGGGATACAAATCTGCCTTCTTGCATGCTTCCATGCTAAAGTCTGCCAGAGCCCTATCCATGTCACAATTCTCTAAAGCTTGAACAATCTCAGCTATCTTTGAGTGTTCAGTATAGGCTGCATACTCTGATACATTTTCTAAAGGAGTTACTCCCAAGACAGCTTCTCTCAAGGGGTCGTCATCCATAAATTCTGAACTACTAAAGCCTGTCATAATAAAGAGTAAGGCATCCCACATTTTGTCAATATCTATCAACGTATCATTTCCCTCAGGATAATCCTCTACCAAGTCAAGTAAATCCTCTTCCTGACAAGGATACCGCTTTATTTGGCTTAATTCATTGTCAGACAGATATTGATAATTAGCAATCATTCCCATAATGTTTCCTCCTATCAGTTCCTTAGGATAGTACTGATGTTACTAGTTCCCTTTCTTGAAAAGGCAAGAAATCTACTGTTTTTGGATTCTCCTCCTTATTTCTCATTCTCATCTTCTATAACTTCCCAGACTTCTGACTGATAGCCCTCACCATCTATATCATAGCGCTGCATATAGCCAATAAATCTTTCCTTTTTATTTGCCTTACGAGGCTTGAGAATGTTTATAGCCCAGAATCCGATAAGAATGAGAACTAAAAGCGCTATTACTGTTTCCATCTCATCACCTTTGCCTACCTTAATACCCTTCAACCCACTTTTCATTGTCCATGATGAAAGGCTTAGCTAGTCCTTCACCTGTGTAATCCGCATATTTGGTGGATAGATACTTGTAACAATCTTCCTTGCTCGCAAACTTAATAGCTTGATAAGGCTCTTCAAAAGTCAGTTTCTCTACAAATAAGAAACCATCTTCAGCCGGCACTAAAATACCAACATGCCCGACAAAAAGAAACTCTCCATCCAAATTATCATGCAAGACTACAGACAGCATTCGAGCTTTGTCATTAAATTGAAACTGGGAAAAGAATTTCTCCATCTTCTGCGCGTGAATTTTTACATCTGTTGTTGCTTCCGTCTCCACCCTAGAAAATAGAATATCAAACTCTTCCTTATCTTTTGCATCAAACACCTTTCCCTTATCGATAGCAACGTTATCCACGAAAAGAAGCTGATCATTCTTTTCAAGTTTTGGGATCGTGACTGAATTTTTCAAGAGCGCATAGCTATTGATACGGCAGTTGGTTCCGACAAAGTCACCCTTTTTTTGATTCCAAAGATTGCTGATTTTCTCTACGTCGTATTCTGTCTTCGTAAAGGAGGCAAAATCACCACTTAAGCCAGTAGAGCCGACTGTCGCATTATAGGCGGTGACAAGATTGAAAAATGCATCAACACTATTTGGGTCCAAGTGAGCTGATAAGAGAGATTTGACCTCTTCGGTACTGACTTGACCGTTTAGATTGGAATATGAAGCCGTCCAAGGAACTTTATCTGAACTGGTCTGTGTCTGATTTGCAGCTTCAGTGCTCGTATTATTTTGCTGACAAGCAGCCAAGCCAAGAAATAAGGGCAAACACAGTCCCAAGTCTACTACTTTTCTCGTTCGTTTCATGCAATTCTCCTTCTAGACTACAAGTCTCTTTTTCATTTTAAACACCATTCACTAATCATTCAGCTAGTAATCGTTGACTTAGCTATATTATACTACATAAGTCAAAAAAAGACCGCACGAATCACCCATTCATTACAGCCTTTTTAATCCTATTTTTTATTGAATGACGAAACCTTTAGGCAAAAGCACCAGTTGCTGCTCCAATACTTGGCAATGACTGGCTAGCGCTACAGCGTCACTATCTACAAGATAATTTTCAGTTGATTGGTTAAAAATAGCTTGGACCTTTTGTCCATCATAATTCCATTCTAGAGTTAGAACATCCTGCTTGATTTCTTGCAGTCTATAAGTTCCATGTTGGATAATGCCTGAAGTATCCTTACGAAGCTGAATCAATTTCTTCATAAAATTGAACATCTCATTGCTATCGGAAACACGTTCCCAAGGCATGATACGACGACAATCTGGATCTGGTCCTCCATCTAACTCCAACTCCGTTCCATAGTAGAAACACGGTGTTCCCCTTTGCAAAAAGAGGCAGGCAAGGGCAGACTTAACAAGCTGGATATCTCCCTTGGCAGTAGTCAAAATGCGCTCCGTATCATGCGAATCCAAAAGATTGAACATCACTTCCGAAATCTGCTGTCTATAGTACATAGACTGGCCATTGATCTCATTGATGAATTGAGGTGACTTCTTAACCCCTCGCAAGAAATAATCCTTAATGCTGTCGGAGAGAGGATAGTTCATGACTGCGTGGAATTCATCGCCATTTAGCCAGGGCTGGGAAGTGTGCCAGACCTCTCCAAGAATATAAAGGTCAGGCTTTTTAGCCAAAACAGCCTTACGGAAATCTCTCCAAAATTGGTGGTCAACTTCATTGGCCACATCCAGGCGCCAAGCATCAATATCAAACTCTTCAATCCAGTAGGTCGCAACGCTTAGCAAATAGTCCCTCACTTGATGATTGGCCGTATTTAGCTTGGGCATATAGCTGGCAAAGGCAAAGGTATGGTAAGGGAGTTTTCTTGGGTTTCCCAGCTTATCCTTTGTCACAGGGAACTCTTGAACATGGAACCAGTCTTTGTAAACGGAATCTTCACCATGTTTGAGAACATCCTGCCATTGTGGCGACTGATCCCCGATATGGTTAAAAACAGCGTCCAGCATGATTTTCATGCCTCTCTGATGGGCTTGGTCCACCAGTCGACGGAAAGTTTCCTTATCTCCAAAATGACGGTCAATTTTAAAATAATCCGTTGTATTGTACTTGTGATTGCTTGGAGATTCAAAAATCGGACAGAGATAAAGACCTGTAATCCCTAAGTCCTGCAAGTAATCCAGATGGTCAATAATGCCCTGTAAATCACCACCAAAAAAATCACTCGTTTTTGGTTTGATTGACGAATCCCAAGCCAGAGCCCCTTCTGGAGAAATCTCAGGGTTCCCATTAGCAAAACGTTCTGGGAAAATCTGATACCATACCGTCTCTGCTACCCAGTCAGGAACGTGGCAAGCATCAATCTCATGGATATACGGAATTTTAAAGCCATTTCCTTCATAATGAAGGTTTTCTAGCGTATTTTCAACACATCCCTTATCGCCATATAAGACCTCCTGACCTTGCTTATCCTTGAGTTCAAAGAGATACTGGAGTCGTGCATAGCCAACCGTAACTTCCACTTGCCAGTAATCAAACAAGGCATCGGAAGTCACTTTGATCATCGCCTTGCTTGCTTCATAATGGTCCTCTAAAAAGATAAAAGTATCTCCATAATGCAAATGGATGCTTTCAATATCATCTTTCTTAGTCCGGATACGAATGTGCATTATCTTATCCTTATAGAGATAAGCATACTCCGACTCCGGTCTGTGGTAAATGGCTGTTAATTCCACTGTATCTGTCTCCTGATTTACTTTCATTCATCTGCAACGCAAACGTTTTCATCTTTGTTATTCTAGTATACTACTTTAAAATTTTATTTTCAAGACTTGTTCGTAGTTTTGAGTGGATTGTTTTCGAGAATATAAAAAAGCAGTAAGTCTTAATACCTACTACTTTCTGATTGATGATTTACAAATGTCTTTCCAGCCACTCTATCTTTTTAAAATCCTTATTGTTATTGTGGTCATTTCGATAGGAATCTTGGGAAGAAGCCTTGTATATACTGAAATACTGTTCTAAACTTGGAACACGAAAAGTGATGTCCTCGCGATGAATAAGCTCTATATCTGATTCCGAAACTCCTGCAAAATCAGGCAAGGAATCGATACTTCCAAATTCAACGCTCACACCATCTTTTTGGAATTCGTGCTCGTGAATATCTACCAAGGTATAGCCTAAGTGGTTCATCACTTTCATTATCTTGTCCCAGTCATAAATCCTGAGATGATCAGGTGCTTCCCAGCCTCTAGGATCTCCAGGAACATGAATATCAATGTCAGACGGCTGCCATTCTTTATTTGAACGGTATTCAAACCCCAAAGATCCCATGAGCGTGGGTGTGATTCCGACTCGGTTTAAATGAGAACAAATTGTTCGAAATTCATCAAATAGAGAATTCATCCCTCCTCCAATCCTTGATATGAAACTTGATTTCTCAGTGAAAGACAAACTTGTTTCTACCTTCTACTCTTTCGGTTGTGAAAAGACTTCAATATGCTGGCCCAATACCTTGATTTCTACAGGTAGGTTATCCGACTTATCGCCGTCAACATCTGACTCCAATTCACTATCTGAAGAGATTTTAATAGTACGCGCTCTGATATACTCAATATTATCATTTCCGACAACATCCCCTTTTAGTAAATCAGGAATGACGGATAATTTAGAGAATATTGAAGCATCTTTTAGAATCAAAATATTGGCATAGCCATCCTTGTTTTCTTCAAAGATTTTCTTGTCAGCGAAGTAATTTGTCAAGAGAACCAAAACATGACTGGCTTCACCATCATAATTTCCATTTTCTGTCTCAATCTTAATGTTAAAGACCTGATCCGTCATCACAGACTTCATGGTATTTACAGCATAGGCTAAAATACCGAATTTTGTCTTGTCCTCGATCTCCACATTGTGAATCGCCTCAGGCAGAGAACCGATACTAAAGATATAACCAAAATAGTTGTCATTCGCTTTACCAATATCAATCTTATTGGTTAAATTAAAATCGAGTTCATCAATCGCGCCATCGATGTCTTGATTGATTTCCAACAGTTTCGTAATAAGGTTGCCCGTACCGCCAGGGATAATCCCTAACTTCGGAGTGTAGTCTCTCTCAGCAATACCCGAAATGACTTCATTGACAGTCCCATCTCCACCGAAAACAACCACTGCATCGTACCGCTCACGAGACGCTTCCTCAGCAAAGTGTGTTGCATCCAGTGCCTTTTCGGTAATTTTGGTTTCCACATGCTCAAAATAATCTTTGGCCTTATTCTCCAGCTTGACCTTATAATCCAAAGCCTTTTCCCCACCAGAGGTAGGGTTGATAATTAACATTGCTTTTTTCATTGATAATACTCCTTAATTTTTAAATAGAAATGTTAGTGTAACTACATCAGTCATTACATATAATGCTATTATATAATGAAACCTCAGAAAATAGAAATCAGACGTACTGGAGATTGATTTATAACAACATAGACAAAGAGTTTACTAAGAATTTTAAGCATATAAAACATAGGTTAAATAAAGATTAGCAGATAATATCAGACGAATAGCTCCAAAATACTGTCAGTTACCTATCTAAAATAAAGAAATCATTTTATTAATCTGTCCACCATTAAATCCAGCTTGCGCGAAAATTTCTTTAAAAATTTCTTTTACCTCGTCCTCCTCTTCTTTCTTCCAATCCCCATGAAATTCATTCTCGATTCGGTAACTTCTTTGAATAATCACTTTTACATGATTGATTAAAAATTCTTTTGCTAATTTATTATTATTTTTTTGAAGATTTATCATATTCTCATTGTTTAGTGAAGAAATGTTCGGTATACAATTAGCTGGATGAAGATTTGGATCAGATTCTCGTACAATATACTTAATGTTTAAAGTATTCTTTTCAAAACAATCTTCAAAATAGTAATCTGTGATGAATTTGTTTAGATTTTCTCCCCAGTTTTCTTTAATCCAATTCCTCCAGTTTTGATGTGGCCCAGCTTTAAGACAATTAATTATTGTATCCATTTTTAGAAGCCAGTTATCTCCTCCATATCGTCCTGGTCTAAAATTCCCAACAGTAGGCATCATATTTCCACACCAATAGTAAACAATAGCAAAAGCTTTAAAATAAGGTTCTAAGTCATGTGGTATTTCTAAATCATCTTTTAATATCCAATCTTTTATTTCTTTACCACCTTTCAAGCTAGGTTCAACATTGGTAATTTTTTTATATGGAACAGTGATTGAAGTAAGGATGTCACCCGTAAGTGCAATACCTTTCGATTTATTGACAAGCAAATGAGCTCCCTTATATCCTGATTTTGATTTTTCTTTGTATGCTTCAATCTCATTATATTTTTGGTCATCCATTAAATTATTATATTGATTAACTGAGTTTTGAAACTTAATAATCTCCCAATCATCTTCCTCATAAAAAGGATACTTCTTATAAAAATCCATTGCCTTTTTACGTACTTCAAATTCACAATTGACATTATCACTATCTGTAATATCTACTTTATTAATAAACTCATTTACTTGTATCATAAAATATACTCCATATTTTTTAATTATATAAATCCGTTTAAAAAGACAAATAGATGTGTGTAAATCTACACTAGCTCACTATTTACTCCGTCTTCAAAAAATATCCTTGACTTGCTCAAAATTTCTTAAAATGATTATCGCTTACTTTAAAGTTAAAGACTGCTTTAATTCAGCTAAGTCAACAGCAATCAAATCAAAAATATCAAAATGAAATCATTTCTATTGAACTACCTTACCATACTCTTTTATTTTATCAGCATATTCAGTCAAAAGTTTTTTTGAATAAATTTTTTCATTACTTGAATTTCTAACTTCTTTCCAAAGAATAGAAGCTACTTTTAGTTTATTCGAGTAGTTGCGACTATTTTCGTCTGCACAGAAATCCTTTAAAAATTGATTCCATTGACAAACCGAATGATCATACTTGGCATAATCTGAATTTCCATAATAAACTTTTAGCATATCTTGGATTGTAAAACTCAAATCATGTTCTCTTTTGACTTTTCTCCAAGCAGTGGCCATATCAGCAGTAAATTTAAAGGGCGAAACACCTGTTAAAATTGAGAAATATTCTCTAAAGTGTGCATTAAAGGAGAATCCACATTCAAGTAAGGGCGTATCTAAGGTAACGACTTCTACTTGTTTCTTTTTTCTTTTTACTGATGATTTTTTAATCAAATTCCCCTTGAAGTACTGCTCAATAATATCATTGAGTTCCTGTTTTGTACCTCTATATTCAAGTCCTAATGACCTGCATATCTGTGAAAGTTCATCACGATACCAGTAATATTTATTAAATTCATCAAAGGATGAGATTTTTTCAAACATAGGTCTGCTTTCTATCAATATTTCACCTCCTTAAAAACAGTTTAGGTTTTCATCTCAAAATAATGGAGTTTTAGTTTCTTTATTTTGAGGATTAACTACGTTTCACTAACAAACTCACACACTCAGCGGTTCGAACTTACCGTATCATCCGTGAAAAAACAATCCTCACAAAATAAAGGAAAATCCTTCGTTTTGATATTGTTCCATTCGTAAACAGAACCTACAATGTCTCCAATAATTGCTCCTAGCATACGTTTCCTCCTTATGGCATATCAGATTCGTTACACATTTCTAATGAGTCACTCTTTAAAAATGGCACCACCAAATCAATCCACTCATAAGGCAGGTAAGCTGATAAATAGCCGTGGTTATAGCCCTTTGCTTCATACAAAATTGTATTTGAATGTAGCTGATGAAATAATTTCGCTGATTCTTTCACACAGTTCAATTCTTTTTCACCATATATATACAGAACCTGAGCCTTGCTAGCAGAAATCATATCTTTCAGCTTGTAACATCCCATATAGTTTTTGTAAATGGTCACCAATGTTTTGATAGGCGTCCTTGGCAAATCCTCTAAATAATAAGCTTTTATTTCCTCTGGATAAGCCAGTTTAGGATAGAGTTTGTTCATCATGCTGAACTGAAGTTTGCAAGAGAATTTATTGAACATCAGTTTACCAAATAGAGACACTAGAAAGATGCTGATTTTAGCTAACCTTGGTTGAGGAATGCAGAGGCTTCCATCTATGATGGCCTTCTCAGCAATTTCACTGTCTAAAGACAAAAGCTCCATGGCAATTTGACCACCAAGTGAAACACCACCGATTGCAAACAATTTCCCACCACAGTTTGCTTTGATATAGTCTAGAATCTCCAAAGCAGAATCTTCAGTAGAAACATAATCAAGTTGATATTCCTCGCCGTGGCCATTCAAAGTTGGTAGAATAATACGGTATTCTTTTGACAAGATTCGTGCTTGACGAAGATAATTCCACCAAGAACTGCCACCACCATGTATCAGTATAATAGGAGGCAAATTCTTATCACCAAATTCATGGAATTTCATGTTTAAACTCCTTGCTGTAGGACTTTCACTAGATAAATACTTGTTAAATCAGTTTGAACAATCAGTGATGCCTCATCAAATAGAAAAGTCTCTAACATTGATTATCTAGAATGACCACACGTTACATTCAATAATGGATATCCTGATCTAAATTTTAAAATGTTGTTTCCTTACTAATTCTATTACTCGCCAATATAGTATAAATCAAATAACCAATAAAAATGATAATAAAAATAAGATTAATTTTTAACACAAAATAGAGATTTAACAAATTTGCGAACGCATGAAATAATAGACAGTACCCCACAGATTTCGTTTGACGATAAAGAAGCCCTAAAACAAAACTTAAAAATAATGTATATATAAAAAATAAAATGAAAGGAAATCCTTGATGACTTTCTCCGACTATAAACCATAAAGGCAGATGCCAAATTCCCCAGATTGAACCTACAATCAAATTAGATTGCCAATAAGTATATTTTTTATCAAGTAATGGCTGTAATATTCCTCTCCATCCTAATTCTTCATGTCCACCACCAAAAAAAATTAGTTGTATAAAGAATAATGGCATCAGATAAATGGATACTCCGTTTAATTCTAAGGAAGATACAGAAAATAGTATCAAAATTGCTAACATATGATAAATGAAATAAATACTACTATTTTCTATCTTATTAAATAAAAAATGTTTAAATTTTATATTATTACTTTTTAAATAAAAGCCACTTGCAATAGCTGGTCCAAGTGCACCAACTATATGTAATATTCTTCCTATAAATGTCTCTAATCCCAAAATATAAGATTGAGTAAAGATGGCAAGAATCCCCCAAGCTATATAAGTAATTCCAAATGTACAATAAAGATAATTTTTTAAATTCTTTTTGTCAATTTCTGTCATTTTATCTTCCTTATTTTGATTATTTTATATGTAATATTTGTTACTGCTTCTTAGTTGCTCTCGATTTATAACTACCTATATTCTATCATAAAAATAGGAGCAGTTTAATTGACTGTTCCTGTTTTTTATTACGAATATTCTCGAACAATTATCGTCACAACAGGATATAATTCATAGTTTACGTTTAAGTACTATTTTGTTACTAACTAGCTAACAAAAAGAGTGAGGAAATCAAACGTTTCCACCACTCGTTTGTATTCTATTATAGATAAATCGATGTTCTTTCACTATCTATTTTCTCTGTAATTTCAAATGATTTATCTTTCAGATTAGCTCTTCATTCTGCCACTGTATTGGCATCGGTATTGGTCTAGCTGATGTGGATAGTATTAGCGTCTTCCATGTCAACAGCAAACTCTCCATCAAATGCTGCGCTGGTATTACGGAATTTGAGCAGATTGAACAAGGACTGCACAACTGGGCGTTGAACTTCTCGCTCAATTTCTTCCAAATCGTAATAGTGACGGTTGATGTTGCAGCCTTCTTTGGTTGATTCGAGCAATTCGATATCATTTTCTCCTGACAACAAGCCAACGTAGTAAATCTGCGGAATACCTGGTGCAAAACATTGAAGCACACGTGCCAAGAGATAGGCTTGGTCATCATTTCCTAAAGATGAATAGTAGGTACAATTTTTCTTATAAATATCCAAATTATTGTAGGCCTCTGAGCTGTAAATCTTTTTGACATTTGCTCCTTGGGCATAGAGGGCTTCTCTTGTCGCCTCTGTTTCAACATCTGTTAGCAAGTCCTTGACATCGACCACTCCGATACTATCGTGCGTGTCTAAGGTTGTAAATTGCTTGCGAGGCAGATTTCCATCCAGTGAACAAGACGTTTGACATTACCTGAATAAAGAGCATGAAAAACCAGCATCGGAAGGGCAAAGTCATAGACATAGTAGTCTTGCTCAGCGATTTTTTGCTGAATGGTGTAATGTTCATGAATTTCTGGAAGAATTTTCACTCCTTTTGGTGCCAATAGCTGACACGGAAAATGAAGCATTTCCCAAATATCTGGCTCAACAAAGAAACAGTTGGTGCCGATTTTCTTATTGGCGTAGACAAAGGCGTCCAAGCGAATAATGGAAGCTCCGTGGTCCGCCAGCTGTTCCAGATTTTCCTGAATAAAGCGACGAGTTGTTTCTCTTGTCACATCGAGGTCGATCTGTTGCTCATCAAAGGTACACCAAACTTTTTCCTCACTACCATCAGCAAACTTGGCAATGCTATAGGGAGCACGTGGCTTCCGTTTGTAAATCAGGTCTACATCTTCCTGAGTCGGCCCACTGTTTGGCCAAAAGTTTTTGTAGTGGATAAACAAATCCGGATAGGCAGACTCATCTTTCTTTTCTAGGAAATCAAGGGAAAAGGCGACTTGGCTGAGATTAAGACCTACTTCAAGTCTTTCAGATTTTTTCCAGGACTGTCTGAATAGGTAATTAACATTGCTTGATTTTTTACTTTCATAACTTGCTCTATTTACCTTCCTCAAAGCGTTTATAGACTGCTATAAATTCCTCAGCAATCGTTCGAAAACCTTCTGCACTCATTAACTGATCCTCAGCATGCATCAGAAGTAGACCTGTTTCGCTTAATTCCCCATTCATTTCTTTTGTCAAAAGTGAGTGGTGAGCATTGTGTCCCTGTACAAATGCTTCTTCGCCTTGTTTAATTCTATCTTTAGCCTGCTCGAATTCACCCTGCTTAGCCAATTGAATAGCATTGATGTACATAGATTTTGCTGTTCCTACATAGGTGATAATTTGAAAACACACTTCGAGTACTTTTTCGTCCATTTTAATACCTCTCTTACCAATCTTCATCTTCTAAATCGCTTGTTTCTTGTATTACAGCTTGTAAAGCTTGTTTATCCATCTGTTTAATAAACGGATAATAAACAAAGAAAGACATAACCAAAATAAGTGTTTGCAACAAGGCTGTTTTCCAACCACCGATGATAAATCCTGAAATAATTGGAGGACAAGTCCACGGAACTTGAACGGCACCATACATAGGTGTCAGTCCAAAATAAATCGCTGAATACTGGATGATACAAGATAAAATAGGCGTTAATATAAAGGGAGTTGCTAAAACTGGATTCATTACAATCGGCAAACCAAAGAGCACCGGCTCATTGATATTAAAGATGGCTGGAACCATTTCAAGACGTCCAAGAATTTTTAGTTGTTTTGATTTTGCAAATGCAACCATGTAAACTACCAAACCAATCGTAATCCCGGCACCTGTAACATTGATAAATTGATCAAAAAATTGAATCGTCACAATATGACCGCCATTGGCTAGATTTAATTCTAGGCCCTTATCTAAAATGGCTTGGTTTTCCAAAGCATTCGCCTGTAGCAAGCCACTCATGATGCCACCAACTACAGTTGAGCCGTGCACCCCAAACATCCATAAGAATGGTACAAGGAAACACATAAGCACCGCACCAAACAATGAGTCAGTCAAGCCTTGCATTGGTGTTTGAATAAGATTATAAATCACTTCAATCGTTGTGACCTTAAACAATTGTTCAACAAGTCCGACAAAGATCGTTGCCGCTGTGATAATAACAGTAGCAGGAATCAAGGCTGAAAATGCGTTGGCTACACCAGTTGGTACGCCATCTGGCATTTTGATTTTGATATTTTTCTTCAAAAACCAAGAATAGCTTGCTCCTACTATCAAACCAACGATAATGGCACCAATCATCCCTTTCCCGGAAGTCCAATCCTTCAGAATAATGTTACCAACTACATCCCCATTTTTAGAAATCAAACTGGAGGGCTGGATTAGCAAGAAAACTGCTAGGGCAATGACACCTGCCCCAAGCGGCTCCTGTTTTTCTAGCTTAGCATAGGTATACGCAATCCCAATGACTGTTACAATCGCACTGATATTAAAGGTTGCACCAATTGCTTGATTGAGAACAGGGGTAATACCACTAGTTTCTAACATCGTTGCTAGAGCTGGAACTGGAAGATTGGCCAAGATAAGAAAGATGGAGCCAACAATCAACAATGGCATAGAGAAAACAATACCATCTTTTATCGCTGTTACACCTTTGGTATTGACAAAGGCCATCATCCTATCAACAAACTTTTTAATCAGTTTATCCTTCATCATCGTCTCCTTATTTTTTCATCATGTAAGCTTGTTTAAGAACTGCCATACCGTTTGCAGTACCATAATCAGCCATTGCAATCACTTCTACAGGAACATTGTGAGAAGCACAAATTTCTTTTGCTTTTTCAAGTTGGAAACCAACCTGTGGGCCTAATAGAGCCACATCAATATCTCCAACTCTTTGTTCCAATTCACTGATGGAATAAGCTGCAATTGTTGCATCTTTCCCTTTTTTCTGAGCCGCTTCTTTCATACGCTCAACCAAAATACTTGTTGACATACCTGCTGCACAAAACAATCCAATATTCATTTTAATTACTCCTTATAATTCGTTTCCATTTGATGCAATCACTTTTTGATACCATGTAAAGGAATCTTTCTTCATTCGTTGCAAAGTTCCTTCGCCATTATTATTCTTATCGACATAGATAAAGCCATAACGCTTCTCCATTTCACCTGTACCAGCACTAACAATATCGATACAGCCCCAAGGGGTATAACCAATGACATTTACGCCATCTTCTTCAATCGCTAACATCATTTGTTCAATGTGTTGTTTGAGGTAATCAATGCGGTAAGAATCATGGATTCCATCAGGCTCTACCTTATCATAAGCACCGAATCCATTTTCAACTATAAAAAGCGGACAGTGATAGCGATCGTATAAAAGATTTAAGCTATAGCGTAATCCCTCAGGGTCTATCTGCCAACCCCAATCGCTTGATTCAATATAGGGGTTTTTCTTAGTGTAAACATCTTTGAAAAGTTCTTCTGTTTCCTCAGATGCTGTAGAAGTCACTGTATCACTCATATAGTAACTCAAGCCAATATTATCTACACAACCTTCTTTTAGAGTTTCTAGATCTTCTGGTATAATATCCAGTTTGATATTATTTTTTCGACAAAAGGCCTCAATATAGTAAGGACGCTCTCCAAAAACATGAAGATCTCCATAGTGAAATAAACGATGCTCCATTGCCTTCTGGCTAGCAAGTATATCTTTTGTATCACATGTATTCGGGTAAAATGGTACCATTGCCAGCATACAACCAATTTTGAAATTTTTATTGATTTTCCGACCCAATTGTACAACTTTTGCAGAAGCCACTGACTGATAATGGATAACCTGCTGTAGTACCTCAACTGGATTTTCATCTTCTTGATAAATGACACCAGAATTAGTCCATGAGCACCAAGGAACATTAATTGCACCTTGATTATTGATCTCGTTAAAGGTCATCCAATACTTAACTTTGTCCTTATATCGTTCCATGACGACTTTCGCAAAACGAACAAAGAAATCAATCAACTTGCGATTACGCCAAGCACCATACTTAGTAACTAGATGATAGGGCATTTCAAAGTGACTGAGTGTGATGACCGGTTCAATTTGATGAGCTAGAAGCTGATCAAATAAATCATCATAAAATTTCAACCCTTCTTCGTTAGGTTCTTCTTCATCTCCATTTGGGAAGATACGAGTCCAGGCAATCGAAGTTCGAAAACACTTAAATCCCATCTCAGCGAATAATTGTATATCGTCCTTATAGGTTCTGTAAAAATCTATTGCATCATGATTCGGATAATATTCGTCAGGTAAGACGCCATCAGTAATCTGTCGAGAGTGGCTAGCACTTCCAACTGTCATCACATCGGCTATCGAAATGCCTTTTCCACCTTTATCATATCCTCCTTCAATTTGGTGAGCAGCAACTGCCCCACCCCATAAAAAGCCTTCTGGTATTTTTGCCATTTTACCAATCCTTTCTGTATTTTGTACTAGCGCTATGAACAAGTCTATTTTATAACATACTGTACCTGCTGACAATAGATATTGAGATAGAAAATAAATGTACAGTCGAACAATATTTGTTACATAAAAAAAACAAGAGTTTTCACTCCTATTTTTTTAAATAAACTTGGTAACGTAAGGATTCTAAAAAATAGACAACTGGAATCTGAGTGGTCAAATTAGTGGAACGTAGCGAGGAATCTGCATAGGCAACTGGCATAAAGTAGGATAAATTTATATCCGATAGCTGTGATAAAGTGGAAATATCTGTATTTGTCAGACTAACAATCTTAGCATTTCTTTCTTTGAATCCCTGTACCAGAGTTAGAACTTCTTCTGTCTCACCGCTGACACTTAGAGCAATAACCAAAACATCCTCCAAATTAGAATGATGCAATTTCAGAGAATAAAATGGGTTAGTGATAGCAAAGCTAAAAATACCGATTCCAGAAAAAAGATATGAGCCATATTCTGCCAAACTTAGACTAGTACCCACCCCTAAAAAGATAACTTGTTTGGCTTGAACGATCAAGTCTGCTATCTCTGATAGTTGTTTTTTTAAAGCTTCATCTTGAACACTAGTCTGTAAAAATTGTATTGCTGGAATATCAATAGGAAAGTAGTGACGATGTTTATTTTCCTTATCTTCTGACCTTGACAAGACATACTTTAAATCATTGTAGCTATCAAATCCCATCTTTTTCGCAAAACGAATGATGGTTGTTGTCGATAGATTTATAGATGTCGATAGCTCTCTGATAGTCATCGTAGCAACTTTATCTCTATGTTGCAATATAAAATTATACACGCTTAATTCACTATTATTTAGCCCTTTTACTTTATGATAATCAAATAAATTCATAGACACCCTTATGCTTTTGTAGTATATAGTTGTTTCATTAACATTTCAATAATGAAAATAACAGGTACCTGCGTCGTAATATTAAACCCATTTAAAAATAATTGAGGAACATGATAGGTTATGGAGCAATCAGATAGCCTTGACAATGTTGATTCCAATGTATTTGTGATGGCAATAACTGGACAACCTTTTTCCTTTAATTTTTGTACAATTTTCAATGTTTGAGAAGTCTCACCAGATTCGGATAAGGCAATGACACAAGTTTTTTCCATACTGTTTTGTAGCACTGGTTGCCAAGGATCTTCAATACACATACTAAATTTGCCAATATTTGAAAAATAGCGCGCTCCATATCGACCTAAAGTTCCAGAGGAACCAATTCCGACAAAAACAATCTGTTCAACGTTCTTTAAGATTGCCACAGCCTCCATAATCAGCTGCAAAAAAGTATCTTGCTCAGTATAATCAATGAATAACTTCAAAGAATGATTGTCTTGATTGTTTAAAATAATTTGCTCATTTTTTAAATATTCTTTATAAGCAATCTTAAAATGGCTATATCCATCAAATCCTAGATGCTTGCAAAATCGTTGTACGGTTCCAACTGATACATGTGCAAGTTGGGCCAATTCCTTGATTGTCATAGAGGATATATTTTCATTTTCTAAAATAGTTGTATAAATAGCATTTTCTAAGTCGTTAAAACTTGCTACAACCTCATAACTAAACATATAATTCCTTTTTCTATCTCTATTGATTTGCTTACAATGTAACAAAAAACTAATAACCAAAGTGTTCTACACTAAAATAATGGAGAGCATAATGGCTATAAAACCAAGTCAGCATTAAAATCCATTAGAAAACCAGACGAATCAGATTTGTCTAACGAGACATGGTTAAGAGAAAATACTTTAAAACAGTATTGCCTTATGTCCTAGATTATATCATATTTTTGAGCATACTTTGAGTATTGTTAGTTTATTGACTTAAAAGAAACATAACAAGAGCTTATCTCTATTAAATTGTCTCAATTTCAATCGCCCATTCTGGAGATATGTAAGGTGGGGACGTTTCTATTCCCACAAACTCCTTGTCAATGGAAAGAAACACATACCCACAGGGTAAATGTAAATAGAAACTGATAATTTCTAGCTATCACTTCTATTCATTCCAAAAATTTTCTCACTATAATACTCCCCCACGCCAATACAAAAAGCCTTGAAACCAAGGCTTTTCATTATTGCGATTTATCAAAATGTTCTAGGCTTTTACAAGCAAAGCTACACACTCGACATGTGCTGAGAGCTTTCTTCTATACTAATAGACGAAAGGGTGTGAAAATGATTTTTAAATGATACTGTGGAACGGAACAGTAGCCCTAGTATTGACTACTGTCGTTTCTATTCATATTGGCTATTCTAGGACTGAGATGAAAAAATCTATAAATGCTCAGAATAAAATTGAACCCGCAAATCTCCCCAAAACAATGGTGAGTCATGTACTTGTATTATTCCGAAAAAATACACCTCTGGTGCAGTGAGACAAATTGGTGTATCTTATAGTGGCTTCGTAGATGAAAGCTATACTCTACTATCACTCTTTGATGATGTAGAACAAATTGAAAAAGATAATAGACTTCAGACAGCTATTGATGTTGTCAGAGAACAGTTTGGTTTTTTAGCCATACAAAAAGGAACCGTCCTAACTGAAGGTTCCAGAAATATTGAACGCAGTAAACTTATCGGTGGTCATTCCGCGGGTGGATTGGAGGGATTAAAATGAAACAAGAAAAAAATACAGTACAATTTTCAGAAATCCGTAGCAAAGGATGTAATGATATTGAAATGCTTGAAAGATTTTTACATGGAATCGTTGAAACAGCAACTTCAAAACTTCGTCAGAGAAAACTCAAAACAACTGAAATATCGATACGACTAGTACATGCTAAATCTGAAAACCGATTACCATTGGAATTTACATTTAGCATTAAGCCAACAAGCTCATCTGTGATAATCTATACTGAGGTAATCAATCGCTTTAAAGAATGTTACACAGGTGGGGGAATTCAAGGTTTTACGATTCAATTTGATAAAAATACCCTTGCCTCTGCATAGAAAGGATTTGATATGATTGACCGTTCATATTTACCATTTCAATCAGCAAGAGAGTACCAGGATACAAAGATGCAAAAATGGATGGGCTTTTTCCTATCTGAACATGCATCAGCACTCTCTGATGATACAAACAAAGTAACGTACATGTCTGACTTATCACTAGAGAAGAAATTATTACTCCTCAGTCAAGTATACGCCGGGCAGCTACGCACACGCATTCAAGTGATTGAAAAAAACAAGCGTGTTTCCTACACTGGAACAATACCAAGTCTGACCAAAGATTTCATTTTGATAAAAACTACAACAGGTCACATCAATTTGAAATTAAAAGACATTATTAGTATTGAACTTGTCGAGGAGGTGCTCTATGAATCAGCTTGAGTTTCAGCGTAATCACCTACAAATGGACTATTATAGCGAGAGCTACCAAGATTTTGAACGTGACTTCTACCGCTACTCTAACATGAATATTCCATTGACCTTCCTAACTGATGATATCCTAAAAACAATGGCGACTTCACGTAAGAATTACTTTGTCCTCAATAAGGAAAAGTCCAGAGATAACCGCGATCACTTCTTCATATTTGAAGTAAGTACCGTAGATGAGAATCCGCTAATCTATCATTATACATATAAGAAAACTACAATATATTTAGCAGAAAAATAGGAGCAGTTCAATTGACTGTTCCTATTTTTAATATTCATAAAATCTAAAGTCTTTATACTCTTTAACAATGGAGTCGCCAACCAGAACAGACTATACTGACCAGCGACTACCTTAAATTTAATGTTTCAGATTTATTTTCTTATCTCTAATTTCATAAACTACATCTGCTACATTTTCGAGTAATCGTTTATCGTGGGTGATAAACACGATAGTTCCGGTGTACTCCTTCATTAGTATTTCCAAAGCCTCTAAACTTGGTATGTCAAGGAAGTTACTGGGTTCATCCATTATTAGGATGTTATATCTACCCATGAGCATTTTAGCAAGCAACAATTTTATAATTTCTCCACCGCTTAAAACAGATAAACTTTTTCCAATATCGTTCTGTTTGAACCCCATAGATGCTAGCACTGAACGAATTTCTGATATATTGTAGTCACAATCCTTCTGCATAAACTCCATAACATTCTGATTACTGTTGTACTTGTAACCATTCTGTGCAAAGTAACCTATTTTTGCCTTAGGCGAAATAGAAATTCCTTCTTCATGGTTTAAGATCATTTGGATTAAAGTTGTTTTTCCGATTCCATTACCACCAGTTAACGCCACTTTTGCTCCTAACGGAATTTGAAAAGATGCATTTTCAAACAGAGCCTTATCCCCAAATACTTTATTAATTTCTGCACCGACTATAGGGTATGGATTATGGAGCTCCAATGCTTTACTTTGCCTGAAACGAATTCTGCGAATGCCTTCCGGAGCTTCTACTTTTCCTAAGGCCGCAATCCTGTGCTCTAGGGTTTTAGCAGCATTATACATCTTTTTTTCCTTACTTCCTATTGATTTTTGATGAGCTAAACGCCCTCCGTCTTCAGTACTTTTTTTCTTTGAAGAACCTTTTGCCTTCTGTTCTATTTTACGAGCCTGTTTTCGCTTTTCCTCCGCAGCCCTTTCCAATCGGGCACGTTCCGCAATAAATTGTTCGTATTCTGCAGCTTGGCTCTTACGTTCTTCCTCTTTCTGACGAAGATAATCAGAATAGTTTCCCCAATACTCAGTGATTTTGCCATCTTTCAGTTCCCATATTTTATCTACTATTTCATCAAGAAAATAGCGGTCATGGCTAATAACTAACAGTGCACCTGTAAAATATTTTAGCTGTCCTATTAGAAAATCAATTCCTTCACGGTCTAAATGGCTCGTAGGTTCATCCGCTAAAATACCATGAACCTGTGCCGATAAGGCCTGTGCTATTTTAAGCCTTGTTTCTTCACCACCGCTCATAGTCTGTATATTTAATTGCTCAACACCTAGCTTGCCTACAAGTGCAAAATCTTTTTCCTCCTGCAGAGTTACTTCGTCCAACTGGGGAATATAGGCAAGTTCACCCAGACGATTCATTTTACATCCTGGGGGAGTTAATTCTCCTAAAAGTACCCTGAGTAAAGTGCTTTTTCCAGCACCATTTGCTCCTACTAAACCAATACGGTCATAATCATATACTTCTAATTCATTTATATCTAAAACATCGCGTCCTTTGAATTCCACACGAATGTCTTTTGCTTTTAATATTAATTCCATAACATTTCCTCCTGTCTATAATCGCATGCTTTCATTTGCTTGTATGCAGGGAAAACCCTGCGATTTTAGCAGGAAGAGTTACATGAAAATAAGATACATAAATATTCCTCCAATATTGTTTATTTTAAATCTAATTTTCTAACCTCAGTTATCATTTGGCAAACTATAGCAATGCCAATAATTAAAATACCTGATAGTAAAAACCAATGATTTACACCGATTTTATCAGCAAAGAATCCAGAAAGAATTAACCCAATTGGCATAGCAAGTGACATGATACTTCCGATCAAAGAAAATACACGTCCTAAATATTCAGGCTTAATTTTCTCCTGAAAAAGAGCTGTTTGCACACCGCTATAAAATGGCACCGAAAGCCCCATTATTGCACAGCAAACTACGAATATTACAAATCCATTTGGAGGAAGTATTCCCGAAACGGCTAAACTGGTCCCCATTATAAAAAATGAACTTGTTATTAGTAATACATGCTTTTCGAAGCCCCCTAATCTTCCTAATAATAAGCCTCCTGCTAGCATCCCAAATGCAAAGGAAATTTCCGTAATAGAAATATGCACAGGCGTTCCATTAAAGTGTTCCATGCTTATTAAAGGAAATAGTGCATTGATTGGCATATAAACAAAAGTATATAGTGTTCCTAAGAGTAATAAGGCAAACAATCCTTTGTTTTGTCTCAGAACCACAACTCCTTCTTTCATCTCCCTTATGAAATTTGGTTCTAAACTTTGCACTTGATTACCCAGCTTAGGTATACGTACAATTGCTACCGTAATAGATGCAATCACAGCACCCAATACGTCGATGGCAATAATAGCATTTAAATCCCAAACGGAGTATAAGAGTGCTGCAACTGCCGGACTAACAATATAGCTTATAGACTGCAAAGACTGACTATAGCCTGCGCATTTCGTTAGCTGTTCTTCTGGTACTAAAAGTGGTGTAACCGCATTGAGTGCTGGGGTATGAAAAGCTGTTCCAATGCTACGGATAAACAATACTATCATAATCATCCAGACAGGTAGCTCCATACAGAATGCAACAATAGCAAGCACTGCACCAGCTGCTGCGATAATTAAATCGGCACCAATCATTATCTTCTTCCTATCATGACGATCCACTAGCACACCAATGGCAGGTCCCAAAATCGCATAGGGTAAAAAACCTACTAATGAAGCCATAGACAAGACCATCGCAGATCCTGTTTTTTCTGTAAGGTAAAAAATAATCGCCATTTGCAGGATGGCACTAGTGATTAATGATACTGCTTGCCCTGCCCATATTGCATAAAATTTTCGTTTCCAATTGTTGTATTTTTCCATTTATATTATCTCCTGCATATTATTTTGCTTGAATTTCTATTTTGAATAGCATTCTAGGCAATAAAAAATGCAGGCCAAACCCCACAATGTGGCTTTTGGTCTGCATACATACAATTTGGAAACATTCATATTAAAGACATAGTTAAATAAAGGTATAGTTAAATAACCAATATCCTCACCGTAACTAATGAATGCTCAATATCGTATAAATAAGCACAACAAAAAAGCCTATCATCGGGTATAGATTCTGCTTTTTTTATTGCCAGCTTATCTTAAACGCATTGAGGCTGTCATAGTTTCGGTTCCTCCTACATCTTTGTTTATATCAATTTATAGTATAACACAACAAGATGATATGTTCAATATAAAAGTTATGGAATGAGACTCATACTTCCAATTCGATGCCAGATTTAAAGGATATGACGAAGTTTTCTTCATAGACTGTAACGCTCTGGATTATCTTCCTTAGTAGCAAGCGATTAGCTTTCACAAAATCTTCTGTTTGTAGTTTTAAAAATTCATCAGGATTTTCTAACTCAACCTCAAAATATTTCATTTTACATTCCCTCATTTCATTTATTGATAAATTGAGTTTGCAAAAAAGAGTGGACAATTTTTGTCTACTCTTAACCTTTAAAATAGTTTTTTTTAATCGATTTGAAGTTGCCTAAATTATTACTTATTCGGTAAAATGAAGTATTGCTTTCAACAGATTTCCTTCAACTACACTTCACTTGATTCAAACAAGGTGGGTACATTTCTATTCCCACAAACTCCTTGTCAATGGAAACAAACACGTACCCACAGGGTAAATGGAAATAGAAACTGATAATTTCTAGCTATCACTTCTACTCATTCCAAAAATTTTCTCACTCTGATACTTACCCACCATAAAGCAAAAAGCCTTGCAATCAAGGCTTTCATTATCCCTTTCGTTCAAAGGTTTCTAAGCTTTTACGAGCAGAGCGACACACTCAGCGGTTCGCTATCTCCGTTCTGTCTGCGTGCTAGCACTTGTCAATCACGGACAGCTATCGCATGGGCGGAAGTAAATGCTAATCTTCGTCGTTTTACTCCTTGACTAGCAAACTTACCGCCTCAACATGGTGCGTTTGTGGGACTCAAAAGGTTTGGGTGAACCTTTTGAGGTTTAACTGCGTTTCACTAACAAACTCACACACTCAACATGCTCATCATTGTCCAAACTTATATTTAGATCCTCATCAATGATAGGTAGCTTAAAAGTAATGGATTTTAGCCATTGTCCATTTGGTTGCTTCTCTTCATAAATTTGAATTTCAG